>CAMWRB010000200.1 GCA_947176545.1 uncultured Porphyromonadaceae bacterium | reverse complement strand
AACATAGACAGTCCAATTATCCAATCAGGATTGCGGACGCCATATTATCTCATTTACACCACATTTATGATTTAAATATCTGGATATGATAAAAAGCAAATCCGACAGACGGTTAAAATAGCGAACCACCTCCCTGTCCACATCTTCAATCTGACTTAGGGCGATAATACGACGCTCAGCTCGCCGGCAAACTGTACGGGCCACATGCGCATGCGCGGCAGCCATACATCCGCCCGGCAATACGAACGCATTCACTTTAGGTGTCATGCTGTCATATTTATCTATAGCCCGTTCCAGCTCGACACGCGATTGGTCAAGACATTTTACAGGTGGCAAACCCGTTCCGGCTCCCGGACGCGATGCCAGATATCCACCTATGTCGAACAGACGGTTCTGGATATTATTAAACATATCACGCAACTCACCCTCACACTCGGGACAAGCTGCCAACACGCCTAAAAAGGCACTGAATTCATCAATAGTACCATACGCTTCGAGTCGCGCACAATCCTTGGCTACACGCTCACCACCTACCAATGATGTAGTACCCGTATCGCCACCTCCTGTATACAGTTTACTCTTTTCCATCTACAGCAAAATGAATTTGGAGCCTTTATCACAAAAAAAGCTCTTATAATTTTTCAACGCTATTGAGACTGTATTGTTGTCAGTTCACGAAGATTTTTTTATTTTTGTATTTATGAGTGACACTCCATATATAGTATCGGCGAGAAAATATCGCCCATCTACATTCAAATCGGTTGTCGGTCAGGACAACCTTACCAAAACGCTGAAAAATGCCATCGACACCGGCCGGTTGGCTCAAGCATATCTATTCTGCGGCTCACGTGGTGTAGGCAAGACTTCATGCGCACGCATTTTCGCCAAGACAATCAACTGTCTCTCCCCTACAGAAGATGGGGAAGCCTGTGGTGTGTGCGACTCATGTCGGGCTATAGATGAGGGTAATTCCTTTAACCTGATTGAGCTTGATGCCGCATCCAACAACTCCGTCGATAACATGCGTAACCTGACCGACCAGGTCAATATCCCCCCTGCTGTCGGCAAATACCGCGTTTTTATCATTGACGAGGTGCACATGCTTTCATCGGCTGCATTCAATGCCTTTCTGAAGACACTTGAGGAACCCCCGAAGTATGTGATATTCATTCTTGCCACCACTGAGAAACATAAGGTCATCCCGACTATATTATCCCGCTGTCAGATTTACGACTTCAAGCGTATCACCATACAGGATATGGTAAGCCATCTCCAATACGTGGCCGAATCCGAGGGTATAGAGGCCGACACAGCCTCACTCAACGTCATCGCGCGTAAAGCCGACGGAGCCATGCGCGATGCTCTTTCAATCTTCGACCAGGTTGCGGCCTCCTCCATGGGACATATTACCTACGAAAAGACACTATCGTCTCTCAATGTCCTCGATTATGAATACTACTTCAAGCTCATTGACGCATTTATCGAAGGAAACGTTCCGGAGGCGCTCATGCTGTACAAGGCTATCCGCGATAACGGTTTTGACACACTATTCTTTCTTAATGGACTCGCCTCACACATCAGAGACCTCATGGTGGCATACTCTCCCAAAACCGTATCACTTCTTGAAGTCGCCGACGATATCTCCCGAAGATATATCGAGCAGGCCCGACGACTCCCGGTCGATTGGCTCTATGCAGCGCTCAAGATACTCAATGACTGTGACTATAAATATCGTACAGCCTCAAACAAACAGATTTTGGCCGAGCTTACATTAGTGCGTTTAAGTCAGCTTCTTAACCCTCCCACACCCCCTTTTGACCGGGTGGATAGCGACGTGATACCACTGCGCGGCATCGCTACTCCACCGCAACAAAAAAAGACCGCCGCGCAATCCGTTCAGCATGAACACACCGTAAAGCCCGCAGTTCAACCTGATATGAAACCGGATGACAACCGTGCTGAAGTGTCAGGCTCAGAAGAAAATCATAATCCGGACCCTACTCAGGTAGTTGATACGGAAATACAGGGTGTGACACGCAAACGCACATCCAAACTGAGAGAGGGTGCAACGACACGTTCATCTGTGTCCTCCATACGGCTCTCCGACATTGACAATACAGATGCCGAAGACTCTGAACTGACTCTAAAGCGTGAGCCGGTCACACTCGACCGTTTCAAAGAAGTCTGGCAACAATTTATCGGGCAGAATCCACAGCAACAGATTTTGATATCCGCGATGCGCAAGTCCGAACCGATACCGGATGGCGATGAAAATTTTAAAGTAATTGTGGACCATCCGGCAGAGAGACAGGCGTTTGAGAATGCCATGCAGCAGATGCTATCATTCTTCCGCCCTTTGCTCAACAATGATTATATCACCATAACGGCAATCGTCGATACATCCAAAGAGGTCACCAAACAGCTCCCTCCCCACGAGCTCCTGCAGGATATGATTTCTAAAAATGAGGCATTGGCCGAATTCCTTTCCGGAGCGGATATGGAGATTGTATAACAGAATAAAAAGACTTAGAGCCTGTTGAATATGATATTGAATTTCATTTGACAGACTCTAAGATTTCAGCAAAAAAGATTGGGCGCCATCTCAGAGACGGCGCCCAATTATATTAATAAATGGAATGACGGCTAATTAATCCTCGTTGAGATTTACACGCTTGAAATCAACAACCACGAGACCCTTCTGCACGCTCTCAAGATACTGAGCTACTGTCAGCTTGGCATCACGGTGATATTCCTGCTCCATAAGTACTGTCTCCTTGAGGAACTTGTTGATACGACCATTAGCGATATTCTCAATCATAGCTGCGGGAAGATTGGCAGCCTTGGCTGCAGCAGTCTCGGCAGCAATCACACGAGCCTTCTCAGCCTCCTCTTCAGTCAGCCAGCCTTTAGCGATGTTGGAAGCGATATGGTCTTCGCTATCAACGAGATTGGGATTGATGCCGGCTTTCTTGATAGCTGCTTCTACAGCCTTCTTCACCTGCTCTTCCTTAGTTTTCTCGATAGCTACCTCGCGCTCCTTTGCAATAACTTCAGCGGGAACACTGTCACGGTCTACTGCAATAGGATTCATCGCGGCAACCTGCATAGCTATCTCCTTGCCTACAACGTCCTCGATGTTCTCGACTGAAAGACCTACGATTGTAGCGAGCTTGTTACCGAGGTGCTCGTAAGCAGATACAGTCGGAGCTTCTACATATACATAGTCACCCTGATGAATATCGAGTTCGCGGATGATGTCATC
>CAMWRB010000199.1 GCA_947176545.1 uncultured Porphyromonadaceae bacterium | reverse complement strand
ATATGACGGTGGCGGTTCTGATGTCAGGGAGGAGGTTTTGTAGATATTTCAGATTTTTGGTGAACTCTGTCCGGAATGTAGCGCCGGCTTTCACTTCATAGATGTTCAGACCGTCTGGATTTACCTCTATTATGTCGACTTCGCGGCCTGAGTTTTCACGATAGAAATAGATGTTGGGCTCCTTGGCAATGTTATATCGGTTTTTAATCATTTCCGTGACAGCGATATTCTCAAAAATCGCACCCCTTAAAGGGTGGGTGTCAAGCTGTGAGGCTTTTTCAATTCCCAATAGATAACAGAGCACGCCGGTATCATAGAAATATAGTTTCGGTGTTTTCGTGAGCCGTTTGGAGAGATTGGTGAAATAGGGCTGAAGCGAGTAGACGAGATATGATGTTTTCAACAGTGAAATCCATGAGGATATAGTCGGTGCGGAGACTCCCGTTTCGACTGACAGCGATGCAAGATTTATTTCACTCCCCACGCGGGCTGCACACAGGCGCATGAACAGTTGGAATTTATCGAGATGCAGCACTTGTCCGAGTGCGCGGATATCCCGCTCGATATATGTCCCGTAATAGTTGCGGTAAAAAATCTCGGGAGGGATGCGGTCGGAAATTGTTCCGGGATAGAACCCCCGCCACATCAGCTCAGATGTCGGTACGTCAAGAGTTGCTTTGTTCAGCTCCTTGAATGAAAACGGTAATACGGTGAATAATGCCGCTCTGCCGGCAAGGGATTGCATCGAATTATGACGGAGGGAGAAATTATTACTTCCTGTCAGGATGTAGCGCAGGGATTTGTCGTTGTCTATCCGTGCCTGAATTGATGACAGAATATCAGGGAGGTTTTGAATCTCATCTATGATTGCATGTTGGCCCAGGCTGTCAAGAAAGCCATTGATATCGTCAGCTGCGCGATTGCGTGTGCTGATGTCTTCAATATTTACGAAGGTATAATCGGGAAAGAGATGGCGTGCAAGTGTAGTCTTGCCGCTTTGTCTCGGCCCGGTGATAATGATGGCTGAATAATATTTAACAGTCTCAAGAATCGAATCTGAAATCTGACGGGGTATGTAATTCATAAATCTCTGCCAATAGGTATTACCGCAAAGATAAGAAAAATGTTAAAATCATGCAAATCGAAAGTCGCACTTTCGATTTGCACGATTTTTAAAAGTGGTTTGCAACCGTAACCGATAATCGACAGCCCGTTATCGGTCATTTATTTTTCTCATTTCTCGTACATTTTTAGTTCTTCTTGTTCAGACATGAGCTTCTTATTTTAGGTCGTCTCAGTGTGTCAGTCGGTGTGTCAGACCGGGTGAGTGGCTCCGGGTCTTGCGGGAGTGTTTGTTTCGGGGTCTTGGGGGTGTTTGTCTCCGGGTGTCAGAGGGTGCCTTGTTCTATCAGGGTGGCTACGCGCTCTATGATGGCGTCCTCGCGGTTTTTGTCGGGGTGGAAGCCGGCCTTCATATTCATGCCGAAGAAGCGGCCGAAGGTCTGCCAGAAACCGGCACGGAACGAGCCTAAGAAAGCCTTGACGATGTTGTAGCTGCTCTGGTCGGTCTCACGGTTGATGAGCTTGAGCAGGATTTTGCCCTGACTCTTGGTCATCGTCTTGACTACGGGCTTGTATTGCTCGAAGATGTCGCTCTCCAGGCGCTTCAGGTGAGCCTCACGCTTCTTTTTGTCAGGGATGGTGAGGATATACTCGTAGGTCTCGCAGAGAGTCGTGTAGCAAAGCTTGGCGTAAGGCAGCGTCTTGCGCACATCGCGGACCGTCTTCCAGTAGAAATCCTCCTCTTTCTTGTTCTTGAATTTCATCGGAGGATAGACCACAATTTCGTGTATATAGGTCAGTCGGCAGGTATCACCGTATTCATCGACGATGCGTTTGAAGCCCTCGTAGGCCTTGACCTTGTATTGGCGTGTCTCCGGCTCGGATTGCGGCATATCTGCCCGTTCGGCTCCCGCTGTGAGGGCCGACAATGAAACTGACACAAGAGTCAGGAGAAGCAATATGAGTCGGGAGAGTGAGTTCATAGATGTGACAAAGGGGTCTTAGCCTTGTGTGAGTGTGGGGAGCAGAGCGAAGATTGCATCCTCCCCCTTGCGGAATATAACGTCAAAAATGCTCAAATATTCCATCACATCGCGAGAATATTCAGCTCTTAGGGCTGTGGCGAAGTCCGGCCTGACGTTGAGCATCTCTCTCAAAGCTTCGATATTTTCGTCCATATTGAGGAGTCGCAGCACGACGCGGTGAATGTCATCTGTGAGGCTTGCGAAGCGGGAGACGCCCGGCGTTACCGCCCGGCTGATGACCGGAGAGAGTGCATCCATGATATGGGCATAGAAGGGTGAGGAGCCGTATGCGGCCTGAAGGGCTCCGAGGTGGAGATGTTGCCATCGTCCGTGGTCGGAGAGCCGCCATTGCAAAACCTCTCCCCGCTTGACCGTCGATGCCCCTCCGGCGATGGGGACACTCAGTGTCATGGGTGGCTGTCCGTGAGCGCCGGCTATTACAGTGCGGCATAAGGCTTTTGCAGCAGACAGATTTGCGCTGTTGGCCCGTATGACGGCCTCAGTGTCGCCCTCAGTGTCAGACTTGGTTGCGGTATGGGTGGCAGGGCCGGCCGACATGGCCAGACGAGCATCCAGATACGTCCTGTACCAGGATGTCGTCGCCATGTATGGGGTCACCGGTATCCTCAATCCCATCCCTTTTTATTGCCGGCGGTTTTATCCGGATTAGGGTCTTTGAGTATTCTGTCCCAACGTATCTTGCCCGATTCGGTGAGAGAGCGTTCGGCATCGAGGGAGACGAGTATGAACATCGGGCTGCCTACGATATGGTCTTCGGGTACGAAGCCCCAGTAGCGCGAGTCGAGCGAACGGTCGCGGTTGTCTCCCATCATCCAGTAATAGTCATACTTGAATGTATAGTATTCCGACGGCTTGTCGTTGATATAGATTACTCCATCCTTGACCTGAAGTTTATTCCCCTCGTAGGTCTCGATACACCTGCCGTAGAGCGGGAGGTTGTTGAGAGTGACGTGGAGTGTGACTCCCCGTTTCGGTATCCAGAATGCCGACATGTTGGTACGTTTCCATCCGTAGGGGTCACCGTGGGGGAAGACGTTGCCGAGGTCGTAGAGTCCGCTCTTGCTTTCGCGTTGAAGCTCACCCGAAACCTGAGGCAGTTTCTCAACCTGCTATTTGGCGGCGGCCGTCAGCGGTACGTTGTAGAACTGATAGCCCGTATATTCGGC
>CAMWRB010000198.1 GCA_947176545.1 uncultured Porphyromonadaceae bacterium | reverse complement strand
AGAAGCACCCCATCTATGGTAAGTTTGTCAATAAGACAAAGAAGTACCATGCTCATGATGAGAACAACGAGTGTTCAATCGGCGACACCGTCCGTCTGATGGAGACCCGCCCCCTGAGCAAAACCAAGAGATGGAGACTTGTAGAAATCATCGAAAAAGTGAAGTAATATGATACAGAGTGAATCACGTTTGACAGTAGCAGATAACAGTGGTGCTAAAGAGGCACTCTGCATTCATGTCCTCGGCGGTACAGGCCGTCGCTACGCTTCAGTGGGCGATATCATCGTGGTGACCGTCAAGAGCACCATCCCCAGCAGCGATGTTAAGAAAGGTACAGTCTCCAAGGCTGTTGTCGTACGCACAAAGAAGGAGGTTCGCCGTCCCGACGGCAGCTATATCCGCTTTGACGACAATGCCTGCGTATTGCTCAATAATGCCGGTGAACTCCGTGGCACACGTATCTTCGGCCCGGTAGCCCGCGAACTCCGCGCTACCAACATGAAGATTGTGTCACTCGCACCCGAGGTACTTTAATAGTCTTTCATAAATAGTTACGAAACAATGGCAAAATTACATATTAAGAAGGGTGACACGGTCTATGTCAACTCAGGCGATGACAAAGGCAAGACCGGCCGTGTGCTCGAAGTGCACCCCTCCAAGGAGCGTGCGCTCGTCGAAGGCATCAACATGGTGTCCAAGAGCATGAAGCCTAATGCTAAATATCCCCAGGGTGGAATCGTGAAAATGGAAGCGCCTCTTCATATTTCCAAACTCAACCCGATAGACCCCAAAACCGGCAAGCCTACACGTGTAGGTCACAAGCGCAATGAGGCCGGCAAATCGGTACGTATCGCTAAATCAGGAGAGGAGATTAAGTAATGAGCACTACACTAAGCAAGGATTACAAGGAACGCATCGTTCCCGAACTCACCAAGGAGTTCAATTACAGCACTGTGATGCAGGTGCCCCGCCTGGAGAAGATTGTTATCAATCAGGGTCTCGGCGCCGCCACACAAGATAAGAAACTCATCGAGACTGCCATCAACGAGCTGACAGCTATCACCGGCCAGAAGGCTGTGCCCACGCTGTCACGCAAGGATATCTCTAACTTCAAACTCCGTAAGAAGATGCCCATCGGCGCGATGGTCACTCTCCGTAAGGACAAGATGTATGAGTTCCTTGAGAGACTCGTTCGTGTAGCTCTTCCCCGTATCCGCGACTTCAAGGGTATCAACTCCAAGCTCGACGGCCGCGGCAACTACACACTCGGTATCTCTGAGCAGATTATCTTCCCCGAGATTAATATCGACAATGTGCCGAAGCTTCAGGGTATGAACATCACCTTCGTTACATCAGCCAACACTGATGAAGAGGGTTTCGCTCTGCTTAAGAAATTCGGTCTTCCCTTTAAACACGAAAAATAAATCATCCCTGATATGGCAAAAGAATCAATGAAAGCCCGCGAGGTGAAGCGTCAGCGCATGGTTGCCAAATACGCCGAGAAGAAGGCTGCCCTCAAGAAGGCTGCCCTCGCCGACGAAAATGGCAACATCGATTACGAGGCTCTCACCAAGCTGCAGAAGCTTCCCAAGAATGCTTCTAAGGTTCGCCTCCACAACCGTTGTGAGATTACAGGCCGTCCGAAAGGATATATGCGTCAGTTCGGCATCTCCAGAATTCAGTTCCGCGAGATGGCATCCGCAGGTCTCATCCCCGGCGTCAAGAAGGCAAGCTGGTAATACTTTCCAAGAAGTATTCAGCAGATATTACACTATCTGAATATAACGAGAGTGTGTCAAGGTCCTTCTTGACACACTCTCTCTTTATTTATATCCCTTATGATTTGATTCTAATTTATACAAGGATTTAAGGTTATTTATCGGATTTTAGTTATATTTGCTACGATAAAATTTGATTGTTGCATTTATATCACTTCGTTCCTGTTACGGAACAGGATAATTTTTGGAATGCACATATCTCAATCAAGTTTAATTTGCCGTTCGATGGTTCGGAATAATATTAAATATTTCTTCTCTATAATTAAGATATCAGTTATCATTCTTCTAATCAGTGGATGTGCGCATACTCCGAATGAGGTGATAGATGTTCTTAATGTTACCGAGAAAGTTATTGAAGAATACCCTGATTCTGCCTTAACTTTACTTGAGGGTATTGATACAACGCAAGTTTGTGGTAAGGCCGATAAGGCACGGTATGCTCTTCTAAAGACAATGGCGGTTGATAAAAAATTGATAGATACAACATCATTTAGTATTCTTCAGCCTGCAATAGATTATTATGAAAAACATGGTACCCCGGATCAGCGACTTATGACACGCTACTACAAGGGGCGTATTCATATGAATAGAGGGGAGGATGACGCTGCCCTAATATCTTTCCTCAAAGCCTCTGAGGATTCAGTGGAATGTACCAATAGGGCTGCCCTCGCCCGTCTGCTTGTTACTCAAGGATATATGTATAACAAAGAGGGTCAATATAATCAATTTGCAAATTGTAATGTCAGGGCTGCCGATATTTATCATTCTTTAGGTGATACTGTAAGACAGTATAGCTGTATAGCAAGAGCTCTTTCCGGTGTAAATATTATTGGAGATAGTATAAGGACAAGGATATTGTTAGACTCTTGTATTAAAGCAATTAATGAATATCATTTAAAAGATGATAATTTATTTATACCTGTTTTATTAACAATCCCGGTTTATAAATCGAAAGATTTCTTCAATTCTTTTGTTGCGCGTTGGAATAATGACTCTGTCGTTAATAATTCCATAGCAACAGAGTTGGCATATGCATACATACGTTATGGTGATATTCAAAATGCTCTAAAATTCATTGAGATGGGTGATCGGACTGATACCCTGCATTATGATGCCATACGTAGCGAGATTCTTGAAACAGCGCGAGATTACCGCGGTGCTTTAGATGCTTATAAGAGATATCTGACATATGAGGAAAATTATCTTCAAGAGTTAATTAATAATGATGTATTATTTACTCGTGAGAGGTATGATATTGAAATTAAAAATCTTAAGGAACAGTCTGCTAAAGAACGAGTAATTTATTTAACCTGTGGTATCATATTCTTTCTTATTATAGTGTGCGTGATGATATATTTGTATCTGCGTAATACAAAATTATCATTGAATGCTGCGAAAGTATCACTTGAAAATACTCAGTTAAGTTATGAGCTTTCCAAAGCAGAAAACGAGAACTTGGAAATACAGAATACTCTATTAGTTGAGAACTTAGAAAA
>CAMWRB010000197.1 GCA_947176545.1 uncultured Porphyromonadaceae bacterium | reverse complement strand
AATCACCTTTAACCCGCTTGTGCTGCACAAGATATATGATATACTCGGATTTGCTTCACATAAGCATCGTTGTAGAGTCTAACTAAGAATTGCCCATTATTGCACCGGCATGAGCCAGAAACGGCAATAACGCCATCACTCCGGTCAGTATATTTCTTGTATGATAATTCATATAGTTTCAATCAACGTCTTGTTTTGGAACGGAATACACCCAACAATATCTTAACGTAATCCTCGTCGGTACGTATTGTTCCCATATCGACACCACATTTCATCGTGGCAGAGCGCAAAAACTGCTGTCTCTTATACCATTCCTTCTCATACAGCTTGCGCACGCGGCGGGAGGAGGTGTCAATCCAACGGACATCACCGGTCTCAAGGTCTTCGAGATGTATCAGCCCGACATCCGGCAATTTACTGTCACGCTCGTCGTATACCTGCAGTGTGGTAAGTTCGTGCTTTTTGCTGACCAACAATAGATTTTCAGTATAATCGTGAGAGTCTATGAAATCACTCATCAGAAAAACAGTGGCACGTTTCTTGACCACATTAAGCATAAACTCCAGAGCACAGTTGATATCGGTACCTCTTGACTCCGGCTTGAAATCTATAATCTCACGAATAATCAGCAGAATATGTTTCTTACCCTTTTTGGGTGGTATATATTTCTCAATCTTGTCGGAGAAAAAAATGACACCGACCTTGTCATTATTCTGCAATGAGGAGAATGCCAACGTCGCAGCTATCTCAGCCATCATCTCCTTCTTTTCGACTCCGACAGCACCGAAATCTCCACTTCCGCTCACATCTATCAGGAGCATCAGAGTCAATTCACGTTCTTCCTCATAAACCTTGACATAAACGTCATTTTGTCGGGCGGTGACATTCCAGTCTATGTCGCGGACGTCATCACCCGGCTGGTACTTGCGCACCTCAGAGAATATCACACCACGTCCTTTGAACGCAGTGTGATATTCGCCGGCAAAAATATTCTGACTCAATCCGCGAGTCTTTATTTCAATTTTTCTTACTTTCTTTAGAAGCTCTTTAGCATCCATATATAAGTGCTTAACAATACCTCAACCAATTCCTGATAATCTACCGCAATATGTCTTAAGGCACCTGCACCTTATCAAGAATATTGGTAATAATCTCATCTGTCGTAATATTATTGGCTTCAGCTTCGTAAGTCAATCCGATACGATGACGCATAACATCATGACATACCGCACGTACATCCTCCGGAACAACGTAACCGCGTCCCTGCATAAAGGCATATGCCTTGGAGGCTTTGGCAAGTGAAATAGAGGCACGCGGAGATGCTCCATACTCAATCATATCTTCAATATCCTTGAGACCAAACTTCTCCGGCTCGCGGGTTGCAAATACTATATCGACGATATAATTTTCTATTTTTTCATCAATATATACCTGAGTGACAATCTTCTGCAACTCTATTACCTCCTCTTTGGAGACGAGAGCAGACAATTCGTCAAGACTTTCCGCAGCATTCTGACGGATAATCTCCCTCTCCTCCTCTTTGGTAGGGTAGCCTATGATAACTTTCAGAAGAAAACGGTCAGTCTGAGCCTCGGGAAGAGGATATGTACCCTCCTGTTCGATAGGATTCTGGGTAGCCATCACCAGGAAGGGACGGTCAAGTGCGAACGTCTCGTCACCGATTGTGACCTGACGTTCCTGCATCGCTTCAAGAAGTGCACTCTGCACCTTGGCCGGGGCACGGTTAATCTCATCCGCCAAAACGAAATTGGCAAATATAGGACCTTTTTTTACCTCAAATGTTTCTTTCTTTATACTATAAATCAAAGTACCTATAACATCTGCCGGCAGGAGGTCCGGAGTGAATTGGATACGGTTATACTTTGCACTTACCAACGTTGCCAAAGTCTTAATCGCAAGTGTCTTTGCCAATCCGGGCACGCCCTCAAGCAACACGTGGCCATTAGCTAAAAGAGCCACAAGAAGGGAGTCTACAAGGTGCTTCTGGCCGACTATACGACGACTCATACCGCTACGTATCAGATTCAGGAAGCCACTCTTGGCGGCTATAACATCGTTCAGCTCGCGAATATTGACAGTTTCGCTCATTTATATTTCCTTTAGGTGTTAATAATCGATTGGTGTATCACATATTAAATTACCATAACCGGCATCATGCAGGTTACAGTCCCCAAAATCCGAATACAAAAGTAGCACTTTATATACTAAGCAACCAATTCTTTGTGTTAAACATTTTTAAAATACAATTTGGAATTGATTGCAATGGCCTAAAAAATGTTAATTCGGGTAAACACAGGCGCTCTGACAACAATTCGTAACAGTTGTAATTTTCCGGCTATGCAAGACTGTTCCATCCCTGTGCACGGATTGGTATCTCAGCACCGTCACGGGTAACCATATAAGCCCCCTTGTCAGCAGGAGTGATGTATCCTATCATCCTGACACCCTGAAGTCGCTCAATTTTCTCCTTATCAGTCAGAGGGACAGTGAACAACAACTCGTAATCCTCACCACCGTTCATAGCGGCCGTCACGAGGTTGATATTGAACTCTTCAGCCATAACAGCTGTCTGATAGTCTATCGGAATTCTATCTTCATAAACCCGGCATCCGCAATCTGAGGCCTTGCAGATGTGCAACAGCTCGCTGCTCAATCCGTCGCTGATATCCATCATAGAAGTCGGAACTATACCATGTTCTGCAAGTTGCTCTATGACATCGCGACGGGCCTCGGGTTTCAGCTGCCGCTGAAGGATATATTCCTTACCTGAAAAGTCAGGACGGAAATCAGGGTCACCGCTTTGCGCTGCCACCGCATTTTCACGCTCCAGAAGCTGCAGACCCATGAAAGCAGCGCCTAAATCACCGCTGACGCATATCAGGTCAGTATCGCGAGCGCCACTGCGTTTTACTGCTTTATCCTTTTCGACTTCACCGATACAGGTTATAGAGATAACAAGTCCGGTGACCGAACTCGATGTATCACCACCGACCAAATCAACTCCATATACTTCGCACGCCAGCCTTATACCCTCATACAACTGCTCTATATGCTCTACAGTAAAGCGGCTCGACACCCCGAGACTGACAGTAATCTGTCTCGGTTGTCCGTTCATCGCATAAATATCGCTGAAATTGACAACTGCCGATTTATATCCCAGATGCTTGAGAGGGACATAACGGACATCAAAATGAATACCCTCAAGCAGAAGGTCAGTCGTTACAAGAATATCCTTATCGGACGATGCAATGATTG
>CAMWRB010000196.1 GCA_947176545.1 uncultured Porphyromonadaceae bacterium | reverse complement strand
GTATAATGCAGCGCTGAATGTGGACATAGCTGCAGCTCAACTCAAAGGAGCAAAACTTAGTTATTTCCCCTCTGTGGCACTCGCTCCAAATGGTGCCGGCGCATCATATGGAGGCGGTAAGATGAACTGGAGTTACACTATTCCAGTATCGATTAGCTGGGAAGTGGACATATTCGGCAAATTACTCAATCGCAAGCGTGGAGCGCAGATGAGCTATGAACAGGCTCAGGAAACCAGAGATATGGTTCAATCACGTATTGTCTGCGGTGTTGCTTCAACTTATTATGCACTGGTGATGCTGAATCAGCAGCTTGACCTGACAAAACGCACTTCACAGATTTGGAGCGAACAGGTCGAGTCAATGAAACTGATGAAAGAAGCGGGAATGGTCACACAGGCTGCTGTTGTCCAGAGTGAAGCGAATTACTACAGTATCCTGGCAAGCATTCCCGAACTTGAAGAATCCATACATACGACTCAGAATGCCCTCTCACTCCTGCTCAATACCTATCCGCAGCAATGGTCAGTCACATCCTCATTAGACTTTGAGTTGCCGGAAAATCTGATTGACGGTCTCCCGGTCAGTTATATTGCCGCCCGTCCGGATGTCAGGTCAGCCGAGAGAAGTTTTGCTGCAGCATACTACGCAACAGCACAGGCCCGCGCCAATTTCTATCCAAGTCTTGTCATATCTCCACAAGGAGGATTTACCAACTTGATGGGCGCCATTGTCAATCCGGGAAAATGGTTTGTACAGTTGGCCGGACAGCTGACCGCTCCCCTATTCTCACGCGGACAAAATATCGCTACACTACGTGCTGCCAAAGCCAGTCAGCAGATTGCACTCAATAATTTCCAATATGCAGTGCTGAACGCTTCGGGAGAAGTGAGCGATGCTCTCGTCAAATACCGGAAAAACCATGAGAAAAGAATCAATGTGCTCAAACAGGTTGACGCTCTCGAAAAGTCAGTAGAATATACCGAGGAATTGTTATCATTCGGTCAATCCACTACATATCTTGAGGTACTGACAGCCCGCAGCGGACTTCTTCAAGCTCAGCTATCCGCACTTGCCTGCTGGCATAATAAGGTGACAGCAATAATAGAATTATATCAGGCCGTCGGTGGCGGTAGATAATGATATATAATACTCATCATCTAACACATTTTACTGATGAATAAAATAAGTAACCTTGCATACGTCGATGCTGATGCCATTCTTGGTGAGAATGTTACAATTGAAGCATTCGCTTATATAGACCGTAATGTCGTTATCGGTAATAACTGCGTCATACGCGCAAATGCTATAATACGCAGCGGTGCTCGAATAGGCAATAACAATATCATCTACGAAGGGTGTATCATCTCAGCTGAACCGCAGGATTTCCGTTGGTCGGGTGAAGATAGCCTTGTTGTCATAGGAGATAACAACAAAATCCGTGAGCATGTGATAATCAATCGCAGTATTCATCCCGGGGGCGAGACACGAATCGGCAACAATTCCTATATCCTTGCTCAATCTCACATAGGTCACGATTCCATAATCGGCGACTATTGTGTATTGGGTAATGCTGTCAAGATTGCCGGAGATGTAAAGATAGGAAATTATTCAATCTTTTCATCCAACTCTTTGGTACACGAAGGGTGTGATGTCGGCGACTGGGTACTGGTCAAAGGGGGTTGCCGCGTCAATAACAATGTTCCCCCCTATGTCATAATGGCTCATAATCCAATCGAGTATGCCGGAGTTAATGCCTTTGTTATGGCAAAAGGTGGATTTTCCGATGACGTAATTGATGAAGTGGCCAAAGCCTACAGGCATATATATGGAAGCAACACCTCTACCTTCAACGGCGTCAGACGTATAGAAATCGATATAGAGGAGATACCGGAAAAGGGGAAAATAGTAAAATTTATAAAAAAACACCATTACAATATCGCTGCCGTAGCAAAACTTGACGAAGATTAGCAATCGTAAGCGACAATAATGTTATCTTTGCACACCGGTAATCTGTAATGGTTACACCGACCTTTAGAAATTCAGTTTATCTATATAATCATATTTCATTCAAATAGCAATTCATCATTATGAAGTCTGCCAATCCGGTTATAACCCGTGCACTAAGCGGAGTCGTATATGTCGCTGTCATAGTGTGTGCTTGTATTCTGGGAGAGTATGGAGTGATGGCACTCGGTCTTCTCTTTTCAATTCTCAGTGTTGTCGAGTACAAGAATATGTATGCCTCTCATGCTAAGACTTCGAAATGGATTATTGCGTATGATGTCGTAGCCGTTGCATCATTGGTGATACCTGTAGCCGGATGGTTACTGGCCATCTTACTTTATATCGGCCGAATGATTATTATGATATATGATAAGGGCACGGATAATGTCAATGCGTTTCGCGATGACATGATGATGTATCTATACTTAGGTATACCCATTGCTTCGATGGTATCCCTCGGATATCTATCAGGAGTACCGGGTATGTTAGTGTTAGCTATCTTCATCATGATTTGGCTTAATGACACGGGGGCATATTGTGTAGGCAGTCTTATAGGCAGACACAAAATGTTTCCTCGCGTATCCCCTAAGAAATCATGGGAAGGCTTCATCGGCGGTATGATGTTCTGTGTGGCTTTCGGAGTAATCCTCGGTGTTACGACGTGGCCGCTGGGAAGTATCCGGGTTCATGAAAGACTCTTTTTCTGGATTACAGCCTCGGTTGTTATCTGTATCACATCAACTTTCGGTGACCTGTTTGAGTCATGCCTTAAGCGCAATCTCAATATCAAGGATTCAGGACATCTGATTCCGGGACACGGAGGTATTCTCGACAGGATTGACAGTATGTTATTGGTCATGCCCGCCATGCTGATTCTTCTGTTACTGTGGACGCTATGACATCAGCCGTACGAAACTGTCAGAACATCAAAATTAAGAAGCGGACAGAGCATCACAAATTAATTTACCATAGTATAAACCCATCTCATGGAATCGCCGATGATTCAGCGCATTCTTATGAGATGGGTTTATTACTGTTTATGACCGAAGAGTCAAAAAAAATGTCAGCCTTTACTGAAGCCCTGAATTGAAATAAGCTAAGTTAAAATCAGTAAGCCTGACCGCCTGACTTCGTCAACGTGTCACCCAAAACTCGTCATTAAATAGGGAAGCGATTCGTTGATGACGTTTCATAAGCATTGTTTTTCTGATAGTCTCCTTGTTTTGAGGCAGGTGTATCTGTATTGTCACTATGGTCTGCGCCAATGCCAGTACCTTATCGACGCTCATACTGATTTTCGAGAGTTTGAGCAGCCGTTCAAGTTCCTTGTAGACTTTCAGCGCAACGAAACAGATGCAGACGT
>CAMWRB010000195.1 GCA_947176545.1 uncultured Porphyromonadaceae bacterium | reverse complement strand
CTTCACCAACAAGATCGACAACCTCTCGTACGCTATCGACGAAATCGGTTTCTCAATCGTTGCTACTTTCGCTGCAACTCACTAATCCTTGAGTAATAGTAACTTTAACTATAATCAACCGAATTAAGTCATAGCAATATGGGAAGAGTAAAAATAGCAAGAAAAAGTACATTCATCGACATGACTGCGATGAGTGACGTGACCGTGCTTTTGCTTACCTTCTTCATGTT
This sequence comes from uncultured Porphyromonadaceae bacterium, assembly GCA_947176545.1. Classification (GTDB taxonomy): domain Bacteria; phylum Bacteroidota; class Bacteroidia; order Bacteroidales; family Muribaculaceae; genus Lepagella. The sequence goes on along the minus strand of CAMWRB010000195.1, from coordinate 3,159 downwards.
GACTTCAACCTTCCTTCAGAAGGAACCGACGACAGTAATCACACCGGCCTCAGTGTCTACCGAAAAGGTACAGGAGACCAATGTGCTCCAAGTGCTCGTCAGCCCTCAAGGTAAGATTTGGCTCACAATGAACAATGACACCTCCGAGCAATGGTCTAACACCAAAATGCGCGAAGCTCTGCTTGACAATGTGACCAGCCTCTACAATGAACAGCATAAGAACAAACAGATTAAATTTACTAATCAGCAAAAGCAAACTTTCAGCAAATTGGGTGCTTTCGGTGTGCCTCTGGCACAGATGGGTGAATTCCTTGACCTTGCCGATGAACCCGAAGGACTGACTAAGATGGACAACTGGTTGTCCGGTGAGGACCCCAATCCCAACCATAAGACCGGTATACCTATCGCCGCGGAAAACAATGACGTAACACTCAATGAGTTCCAGATGTGGATTAAGGCTGCCCGTATGGCCGGCAACGAGAACCTCACTCAAGCCATGAAAGATGGTATGGGTGTGGCTATCAAAGCGGACCAGAACACAAGTTTTGAAATTATCCACATGGTGATGGACAACCTTCAGACCATCAAACAGAACAAGTTTACTTTATTGACAGCTCTAAAGGCAGGAGGAGAATAAACCATGGCAGAAGTACAGCAATCAAGCGGTGGCGACGGTAAGAAAGGCGCCCAGAAAAAAATGCAGATACGCGTGGACTTCACGCCGATGGTAGACATGAACATGTTGCTTATCACATTCTTCATGCTCTGTACTACCATGATTAAATCTCAGACCCTGACTATTGCACTGCCGACAAACGAAAAGGTTCAGAACGAGGAGAACATGTCACAGGCATCTGCCGATGACGCTGTCACCATCATCCTGGACGCAAAAAAGATTACCGACCCGAAAACCGGCAATCTCGTAGTCGACTCTGTCAATGGTAATGTTGTCAATGAGGTGTACTACTACTTCGGTAAGCCCGGCGGTGACGCCGGTATGCTCGGCCCCGGCGGCGTTGTCCTCTCTGAGAACAATAACCTCCAGAAGTCAGAGTTTCTTACCGACGAAGTCAACAGCGTAGGTGATCACACCGCCCGCGGTATCCGTAAAATTATACAGGAACGCAACAAGGATGTGATTAAGGAGATTAAAGCTATCAAAAAGCAACTCGAAGAGGGTAAATTCGGCCCGCTCGAGACTAAAGACCAACGTGAGGAGGCTATGGCCAAGTATAACGAGGCTGCCTCGAAGATACGTAAGAATGAGGACTTGAAAAAGCCTGTAATCATCATCAAGTCTACACCTCAGGCCAGCTATCGCGGTCTTGTGGATGTACTCGACGAGATGCAGATTAACTCAATCTCCAAGTATCAAATCGATAACATGACTGACGTTGATGTCGTAATGCTTGATGATTACCGCAAACATCATAGAGATTAGTTAGATTTATAAACCTTAAGCAGAAAAAAGAAATGGCTAAAAAAAATGTAGATCTAACGTCCAAAGAATGGCGCGACCTCATATTCGAGGGTAAAAATCAGGACTTCGGTGCATACCAGCTCCGTAAGGACTCCGACAAGCGTCATAACATGGCCGCATTATATACTCTGGTCGGCCTGGTGGTAATCATAATCGGTATCATCGCATGGTCAAAGTATTCTGACTATCGCGACGAACAGGAACGACTCGCCCTCATCGAGGAACGTGAGAAGATGCAGGCACTTGATGTTGAAATGCCTGAGGAAGAAACTCCCGAAGAGGAAGAAGCGCCTGAACAGAAGATGGAGATGGAAATCCCCGAGGTGCCTCAGGAGGTACTCGCTACTGTACAGGTTACTCAGATTGCCATCGTGGACGCCGACAAGGTGAAGAACGAGGTGATGGATATGCAGGAACAGAAGGAAGATAACACTGCCCGTGGCGTCGTAAATCAGGAAGGCGCTGATGACGCTGACAAATTTAAGGCCGTTCAGGAGCAGGTAGTTGTCAAGGAACCTGAACCCGAAGTGAAACATGAACCCGAGAAAATCTTCGTTGCTGTTGAGCAACCGGCTGAATTCCCCGGTGGTCCTCAGGCTATGATGAAGTGGCTCGGCAATAACATCCGCTATCCCGAAAGCGCACAGGCGGAGGGTATCTCCGGACGTGTTGTTGTTAAGTTCGTTGTCGAAAAGGATGGTTCTATCGGTTCTCCGACTATTGTAAAGGGTGTAAACCGCGACCTCGACCAGGAGGCTCTCCGTGTTGTCAAGAGAATGCCCAAATGGCAGCCCGGTAAGAATAATGGTCAGCCCGTACGCTCATACTTCAACCTTCCTGTAACATTCCGACTCCAAAATCAATAATAGAATATTGGTTTGACTATACGAAGGACACCCTCCACGCGGAGAGTGTCCTTCTTAATTTATCAAAGATTCGAAACCAAAGAACAATGCAATATTTCTATTCTGAGGTTGGCTAAAAATATATATACTGACAAAACTATCTTGCACACCGATTGTTAAAATAATATAAGAAGAAATATTCATTATTAAAACATATCTAATTATGGCAAACTCATATAACAATCCGCAGGCTCCCAAAGGGATGCGTATCATGTTCGGCATCTTCATGGTCATAGTATATCTTATCGTAGGCTTACTCTTCATCCTCGATGTATTCAACATTGACAATCAGACCATCTCGATAGTAGTCGGTTCTATCCTTATAGTATACGGTATCTGGAGAGGGTACAGACTCTATGTCGGAAGGCAATAATTTGATATCCTGTAATTAATACAGAACTTTTTATTATCCGGACGTTAAGTATAAGTTCCGGCTTGTCATATCGACACACAGACAGGCCAACTGGATAACAATACTGTCAATTGGGTTATTTACACTTATAAAAGATAAAGAGTTATGAGAAAATCCAGTCTCTCAAAAATAGCTGCTGCGCTGGTCGTGGCAGCCTCTTTTGCGTCTTGTGGAGAAATCAAGCGCGGTGAATATGTCGACGGACCCGGTGCTATCTTTTGTGATGACGGATTCAGAAATATTCTGCAGGATGAGATTGAAGCATTTGAGTATACTTACAAAAATGCCTCGATTATCCCGTTCTATATGCCCGAACAGGCTTGTATCGACTCGTTGCTCGAAGATAAGGTACAGATTATCAT
>CAMWRB010000194.1 GCA_947176545.1 uncultured Porphyromonadaceae bacterium | reverse complement strand
GTATTGATGGAGGCGGCTCTGCGCAAGCCGGGGTTCACGGTCAGTTATTTTAAATACCTCCGACAATTCGGTGTCGCTTTTTTCGTTAAGTTTAATAAAGTGGTAGCACAAAAAGTCGCTACCCGGCTGAAACGATGAAAATACTCATTATAGCGCGTGGTGTACCCTCTAAACGTGACCCACAGGAGGGATGCTTTGAATGGGACCAGGCCAAAGCTTTAAAGGCTCTTGGTCATGAGCCGGTTGTTCTCGCTCTGGATGCCCGTTTTCGTAAGGATGGTCACAAATTCGGCGTAGTACACCGTGATATAGACGGCATCCCATTCTATCAGGGCTATTGGATGACAATATCTGTCATTGAACGACTTATAAGCAAGAGATTGGCATATAGACTGTACCGGCATTTCATATCAAGGATATTCAGACGTGTACTTGCTGACCATCCGGATATTGATGTGGTTCATTCTCACTTCCTCTTCTCCACTTACAATATACTCCCCGCAATACGGGAAAGTAGGCTGCCACTGGTTGCAACCGAGCATTGGAGTGTTTTGGAGCGTGATACCCTCGACCCGATAATCAGACATCTCGGCAATGAGGCTTTCCCCGAAGCTACTAAAGTCATATCTGTTTCTCTGTCACTTAAAAATCGTATTCAACAGCATTTCGGGGTTGATTCTATTGTTGTGCACAATATGATAGGTCCCGAATTTGAGAATGTACATATTTCTGAAAAGCACCGTCATACTGACGATAAGTTCCACTTTGTCTCAACAGGCTCGCTGATACCGCGTAAGGGATTTGATGTTGCCATCAGGGCCTTTAAAGAATCAGGTCTTGCAGGGCGTGCCACATACAGTATTATCGGCGGTGGCCCGCTCAGAAAGGAGTTACAGCAACTCATAGACAGCCTGGGGCTTCACGAGTCTGTTAAACTGCTCGGTAAGAAGCAAAAGACAGAAATAGTAGACATTCTTACTCGGTGCGATGCTTTCATACTTCCGTCACGTGCCGAAAACTTCTCGGTTGCCGTGCTTGAGGCTCTGGCTCTCGGACTCCCTGCCATTGCCACTGTATGCGGAGGCATACGCGAATGTATAAATCAGAACAACGGACTGCTCGTTGAGGTCGATAACGTTAAGGAAATGGCCGGGGCTATGCTTGATATGGTACGGAATTACTCCCGATATGACAATAACAGCATACGCGAACGGTGTCTGACACTGTACGGTCCCACCACTATCGCGAAAGGTCTTGTCAAGGTATATGAGGAGGCTATAAAAAATACAAAATGAAACAGCTTGTCATTATCGGAGCCGGGGGCATGGGACGCACGCTTTTCGATATAGCACGTGAGTCTGTGGGATATGGAACCGAGTTTGTCATTAAGGGATTTATCGATGACAATATCCACGCTCTCGATGGATTTGAAAATTATCCCCCGGTCCTCTCCACCATCTCGGGATATATGCCGCAGCCCGATGAAGTCTTCACTTTCTCAATAGGGGGTGAAGCACGCAGAGCATGTATCACCAACCTTGTCGAAAAAGGAGCTGCATTTATCAATCTCATACACCATACAGCGCGTATCGGGACTAATGTACGCTTAGGTACCGGTAACATCATAGCTGCATACACCACACTGGGTGCTGATAGCCGCATCGGCTCATACAATATGATACAGTCATATTCCGTTATAGGACATGATGCAAATATAGGAGACTTCAACCGTATAGATACTCACGTCACCTGTGTAGGGGGTATAACGATACTGGATGAGGCCACTGTCCACACCGGTGCTGTCATCAATCATAATGTCACTGTAGGACATCATGCCAAGGTGGGAGCGCTAAGCTTCGTTATCCGTAGCGTCAAGGATGATACTACAGTCTTCGGCTCGCCGGCCCGCAGGATATAATCAATCAAAGGGATAACGCATGAATTATCCTAATAATATAAATTTAATTATGACCGAATTTATCGAAAAATTTGCAGAGATTTTTGACGATGTCGAACCATCTTCACTGAGTGCCGAGACCAGATTTAGAGACCTCGATGATTGGGACTCCATAGCCGGTCTATCAGTCATTGCCATGGCCGATGAGGAGTATGACGTCACTCTCAATGCTGATGACATGCGCTCTTCTCAGACTCTGGGCGACCTCTATGCAAAAATACAGAGCAAAAAGTGATGACGTCTCCCTTTTCACTCACTGGCAAGACTATCCTTATCACCGGAGCTTCCTCCGGTATCGGACGGGCTGCGGCTATTGAGGTCTCCCGTGCAGGAGCGGATTGCTGTGTGCTCGTAGCCAGAAATGAGAAGGCTTTAAAGGAGACGGCATCCATGCTCAGCGAGAGCTGCCGTAGTCTTATCTTGTCATGCGACCTGAGCGATGCTGACAGTATACAGTCGCTCGTCAATGATATTCCCGTATTGGACGGTGTGGTGTTCAATGCCGGAATCAACAAGATGAAGCCACTCCCATTCTGGGCCGAAACAGATTTGCACGATATCTTCGGAGTCAATTGTTTCGCACCGGCATTATTGCTTAAGTCACTCGTACGTAAGAAGAAATTGGCGAATCCTTCATCTGTTGTCTTCACCGCCTCAATATCGGGACACTCCAACGTCTCTGTGGGCAATGGCATATACGGTGCCTCCAAGGCAGCCCTTACAGCATTCATGAAGTATTCAGCCCTCGAATTGGCTTCCAAAGGAATAAGATGTAATGCCGTACATCCCGGTCGCGTAGAGACTCCGCTTATACATAAGTTCACGAGTGAGGAGGATATCAGAAAAGACCTTACCCGTTATCCCTTGGGTCGATACGCACTTCCCGAGGAGGTGGCATGGACTTTTGTCTATCTCCTGTCAGATGCAGCTGCTTACATCACCGGTAGTGACATAGTCATTGACGGTGGGCGTAGTCTGACTTAATTTAGAATTTATAATTATGATTCTCAAAGATAAAATATGCGTTGTCACCGGCGCCGCTCAGGGCATCGGACGCGCTATCGCCGCCAACCTGCTTGATGAGGGTGCTATCGTCTACGGATGCGACCTTAAGGAGGGAAGCATGATACAGCAGGCTGCTGACAACGACCGATTCCATCCTCTCTATTTCGACGTTACGGATGCCGCTGCCGCTAAAGCCGCCATGATGCAGGTCAAGAAAGAACAGGCCCGTATCGATGTGCTCATCAACAACGCAGGTGTTGTCTTCAACAAGAAGATTGGCATGATAGTACGAGAAGAGACCGAACTGATGTTCCGCGTCAATGTCATCGCAGTCATCGAACTCACTCAACTCGTGTCACGCATCATGGCTCGTACAGGCGGAGGCTCGAATGTGATACTTTCTCTTATAAACATCTCCGAGCCCACGAGACAAGGCA
>CAMWRB010000193.1 GCA_947176545.1 uncultured Porphyromonadaceae bacterium | reverse complement strand
GCCTCAACTGTCTTGAGTGAAGCCTTTGCAGTCTGTACCTGAAGTTCGTATGATGTTGTGTTTACATCGTCGAGGATGACAAGACGCTGCCCCTTGCTGACGCGCATACCCTCGTCGACAAGTATCTGCTTGATGCGTGCAGGCATCGCTGATGAAATGTTGTTGATGAGGTCGGCTTCGGCAGTGGCGGTGTATGTGCCCGTCTGTTCGACTTCGCGCGCGGTCACTGTCTCAACCTTGACGATGGGGAGTTCCTCCTGTGTCTCCTGCTCCTCTTTCTTTGAGCCGGAGCATGCGGTCATTGCCAGAGTCAGCAGTGTAACCGCGGTGTATGTCATATATCTTTTCATGTGGTTATGATTTTTCGGTGATGATGAGGTTAAAATTATTGTTTAGCCTGTTTGGACTCATACTCTTTGCCGAGGAGCAGGTCAAGTTCGGATGTAGAGCAGAGATAATTATATATGGACTGGTAATATGCAAGCTGAGCGGATGTCTTGGCCAGTTCGCTGTCACGCAGGTTGAGGTAGGTCGCGGCACCGATTTCAAAACTCTTCTGCATGATTGTGTACGCCTTCTCAGCCTGCTGCACATTCTCTTCGGATGAAGAAATCTGCATCACCTCGCGATTGATGTTGTCAAGAGCAAGGTCTACCTGCATCTGCAATCCGTTGATGAGATTTTCACGTTGCAGGTCGAGTTCGAGGCGCTGTGCCTGTGCCTGTTTAAGTGCGTAATATTTGCTTCCTCCGCTGAAGATGGGTATATTCACGGCCAATGACACGTTGCTGTAGGGATTGAAAGACTGATTTTTGAACGGCGAGCCGTTGGAGAGTGACAGCCAGTTCATATTGTAAGATGCGCCGACTGTCGGTATCCATGCACGCTTACGCAGCGAGACGGTCTCGTCAAGCATCCGGGCGTTGAGGTCGAGTGAACGCAGCGAGGAGTTGTTTGACAGTCCGGTATCGGCGCCGAGAGCGTAGCCGTACATGTCGCGTTGCATATCCTTAAGCGTCACCGAAGGCTCGATATCCAGATTATAATCCACACCCATCAGAACGACGAGCTGCAACTTGCACTGGCGTACGGCTATATCGGCCTGAAGTAATTCCGGTTCTATATTCTTGACCTGAACCGATGAACGGAGTACATCATATTCCGAAGCGGTGCCGGCGGCAAACTGTTTTTCGAAAAGGTCGGCATTAAATTTTGCTATATCATAATTCTGCTGAACGACTTCGCGCGAAGCTACGGCAAGGAGCAGGGAGTAATAAGCCTTATTGACCTGATTGACCAATTCGAGCCGTGAGGCGCGTGCCGCCTCCATAGCACTCAATATCTGTGTCTGACTGATGTTTATAGACTTCCAAAGTTGCGGAGCGATAATGGGTAGCGAAGCGGTAAAACCCATGTTCCAGGTATTGTCCGAGCCCATTTTCAGATTTTGACTCTGTCCTCCCATATCCATACGGATGGTCTGGAGTTCGATAGAGCGCTGGTAGGCGGCCTGAAAGTCTATTGTCGGGTATAGTCCCGACTGCGATTCGCGTTTGGCATACTCCATGCGCTTCACCTCCATATCTGCGACCTTGACAGTCGGGCTTGTGGAGAGAGCGATGTCGATACACTCTTCGCGACTCAGAGTCACACTCTCGGCGCTAAAGGCCGCAGTGGTCATCAGTGCAATCAAAGCTGATATGCAAAATCGTCTCATTGTTGTGATTATTGTTTAGATATTATTATTTATTTTTTCGTCAGCATAATGTCGGTCAAGAACTTCCTGGCCTTTGGGAGTGACAATACCGCGCAGGAATGTGCGGGTGATTGTCTTGTAAATATCGACCAGAGAGGTGTCGGCCGGGAAAAGTTCCTCCATTCGTTTGAGTGATTCCATCTGTATCTCAAACGTACGGTACAGAATTTTATAGTTGATATCGTGCCTGAAGTAACCTTGCTCCACACCCATCATAAAAATTTTACCCGTATATTCTTCGCGAAGTTCTCGTTGGGAATCATATTGGTGGCGCATCATACTGTACAGGCGGTCCATATCCTTGAAGAAATTTACATTCAGCGAGTCGAGATACTGCTGGTGCATATCGAATATGGTGAGTATTGCCTTAAGAATGTTATCAGCGTTGTCGATGATTGTTTCGAAGGCTCTTGTTTTCTCACGTGAGACATGATTGAGTGCGGCCGTAAGCATATCGATTTTACTCTCGAAAATTTCATAAAGGGTGCGTTTCGATATGCGGAGTCTTGCAGCCACGAGGTCCATCGTGGTGCCTTTCAGTCCGTTTTCAATCATGGTCTGCATCACGACGTGACACAATTCCGACATCTGTTTCTCACTCAACTGCATTCTTCAGAGATAATAGTTTGATGTGACTTATTGGTGTTATATGGTCACTTGTGGAGTATTCGGTTGATTGATTGGTTATTGTATTATGGCGGAGAGATTTGGTGAAGTAACCGGGTGCAAAGATACGATAAAAACTGTAAACTAAAAAATAGTTTTCAGTTTTTTATCTGTCGAAATTAATCTTCTTTCAACTTTTTTTCTTGCAGATTTCATTAATGTTGTCTAACTTTGCGGTGTATTAGGCTCTCAGCTTTTTATTTGAAATTTTTTCGGCTGACAGTCTTCCTTAACCTGTAATCTAACCATATTCTAACCATAAACTATTCATGAAAAATATACTCATCATCGGTGCTACGGGACAGATTGGTTCTGAGCTTCCCATGCGTTTGCGCAACGAGTATCCCAACGGCAATGTAGTGGCCGGTTATATCAAAGGTGCTGAACCCAAAGGTGCTCTTCTGGAGTCAGGTCCGGCTCATGAAGTTGATATTACAAACGCCTCTCAGATTGCCGAGGCTGTCGAAAAGTACAATGTCGACACTATATATAATCTGGCCGCTCTGCTCAGTGCAGTTGCCGAGGCACGTCCTCAGTTGGCTTGGAAGATTGGTGTCGGTGGTCTTTATAATACACTTGAGGTGGCACGCGAGAAGAATTGCGCGGTCTTCACACCCTCTTCCATCGGTTCATTCGGTCATAACACGCCGGCCGACAAGACTCCGCAAGACACCATCCAGCGTCCTGACACAATCTATGGTGTGACCAAAGTGACAGGCGAGATGCTTTCCGATTACTATGCACGCCGTTTCGGTGTGGACACCCGTTCGGTGAGATTTCCCGGTCTGATTTCATATACAACTCCTCCGGGTGGTGGTACAACCGACTATGCAGTCGATATTTATTATGCCGCTGTCAAGGGTGAGACATTCAAGTGTCCCCTTAAGCCCGGCTCATTTATGGATATGATGTATATGCCCGACGCTCTGCGCGCCGCTATCGAGATTATGGAGGCTGACCCGACGAAGCTTGTACACCGC
>CAMWRB010000192.1 GCA_947176545.1 uncultured Porphyromonadaceae bacterium | reverse complement strand
TCCTTGTCTCGCGAGTCAGATGTGACCAAGGGTTTGGAGACTAAAGTATATATTTACGGTGATGTGCGGGACGGCATATTGAGTGGCAATCTGACAGTCGTCGGCAGCGGTGACCCTTCGCTAAATGCCTCAACCGAACCTGTGTCAGAGAATATTATTGCCGAGATAGTCACAGCATTAAGGGAGAAGAAAATCAGGGAGATAGAGGGACGTGTCATCATCGATGAGACAATATTTTCCGGTCCGTCCATCCCCGCTACTTGGGCAAAAGGGGATTTGATGCATTCGTATGGCACCGGGTCGCACGGACTCAATTACCGCAACAATGCTTCCGGTAAATCCTCTGTCCAGAATCCGGCCCAGCTGTTCGAACGTGATTTAAGAAACGCGCTCCTACAGGCCGGCATCACTATCGGTGGCGAGAGTATGCCTCAGAGTTCCAAACACCTTCTGATAACTCATGTAAGTGCCCCGCTCTCCGAAATTATGCGTTCATGTATGATGCGCAGCGACAATCTTTATGCCGAATCGATGCTCAGGTTATATGGACGAGCCACGGCCGGTGAGGGTTCAACAGATGCCGGAGCCGGGGAGGAGATGAAATATTGGAAGAAGCATGGCATCAATATGAACGGTGTGAGCATCATAGACGGGTCAGGTCTTTCGCGTAGCAACAGGGTGACCGCCGATATGATGACGGGCGTGTTGCGCAGCATGGCCGATGATGTCGATTATGTATCCTACTTTCCGCTTGCCGGTCAGGAGGGGACTCTCAAAAGATTTCTGTGTGAGACACCGTTGGACAGTTATATCGCCATGAAGACCGGTAGCATGAGCGGCATACAGTGTTATGCCGGCTATAAACTTGATGAGGACTTTGCCCCGACACATACGGTCGTAGTGATAGTCAATGACTTCAGATGTGACCGCTCGACGGTGCGCAACGCCGTCTCGCGGATGTTGCTCGACATATTCTGCGCGTCCGGTGAGTGATGCGCCGGAGGCATCCGTATGTTGAGGTATATATCGTAAATATCTCACGGAGACAGATTAGTATAACAGAATAAAGATATGGATAAAAGAGAAATACAGGAGTTGCTCGACAGAACCTACGAGCTCGAGGGCCTGCTGCATCTGGCATTGGCACGTATTGATGACCTTCCGGCGCAGCTGCCGGGACTCATATTTGCCAAGATAGCCGAGCTGAGCGATAATGAGGAGTATGAGGAATATGATAACCTCGGAGCGGAGGATGATGTGAGACCCGAGCGGCAGCAGCAGATTGCGCCTGAGGAGGAGGTATCGGAGGATATTCCGGATGTAGCGGTTGATGTGAATGCGGATGATGATGAGGAGGAAGAGGATATAAATGAGATAAGTTCGGTCAATCATCCGAGGGTTGAGCGCCGGAAGAATCCTTGCGTATTCAGTCTCAATGACAGATTTCTGTATATTCGGGAACTCTTCGGCGGTAGTGCCAAAGCATTCGATGATGCTATGGATGTGTTGTCCGGAATGTCGGATATGCGTGAGGCTGAGGAATATTTCTACGATGAGTGTAATTTAGAGCCTGAAAATGCGACTGTTGCCGAATTTATGAAGAGTGTCGGCAGATATCTGGAGCAATAACAAGAAATTCGGTAATCTTATATTTAAATGATGGAAAATAAAGAGACCGGTGCCGGACGCTTATATATTGTACCTACTCCCGTCGGCAATCTTGAGGATATGTCGCCGAGGGCCATCCGTATATTGTCGGAAGTGCAGCTGATACTTGCTGAAGATACGCGCACTTCGGGACGTTTGTTACAGCATTTCGACATCAAAACACCGTTGCGCGCCCATCATATGTACAATGAACACGTGACGACCGAGGGTGTGATAGAGGAGCTGGAGCGCGGCATGAATATAGCTTTGGTCAGTGATGCGGGAACTCCCGGTATCAGCGACCCCGGATTCATGTTAAGTCGCGAGTGCCGCAGACGTGGTATAACAGTGGAGTGTCTGCCCGGTCCGACGGCGTTTGTCCCGGCTCTGGTCAATTCGGGTCTGCCCTGTGACAAATTTCATTTCGAAGGATTTCTGCCACCCAAAAAGGGACGTCAGGCACGTCTGCAATATCTCTCCGGGCTGCCGGAGACAATGGTATTCTATGAATCACCGCTGAGACTTGCCAAAACACTCGAACAGCTTGCCGAGGTCTTCGGAGGTGAGCGCGAAGCCTCCGTCAGCCGTGAAATCAGCAAGCTGCATGAGACGACCTATCGTGATACGCTCGGCGCGCTGGCACAATACTTCGCATCGAACCAAGTCAAAGGTGAATGTGTTATAGTAGTTGCAGGCTTTGTGTCCGCTTCGACAGGTCGAAGGGATAAGTATGCACAATATAAGGGCGCATCACGTCTCACTCCTGATGAACTGCGGGAGGACTCATCTGCGCAGGATTAGATAAGCTTTAATTGTTAAAACATCTACTTATAACCGATTATGAAAAAAAGTTTGTTTCTGATTGCATTGGGCGGACTGGTACTCGCTTCATGCAGCAACAGTGAGAAATTGTCAGAAGACTCGGTACGTATAGCCGACCTGACAGAGCAATATAAGGAAGCCACCAATTTCAACGACTCATTGATGCTTCTGATGAGCGACATCTACACCGGTCTCGACTCAATCAATCAACAGGAAGGTCTTCTGTACAGTATGTCCGGTGGCGAGGGTGTAGACCGCCGTGCTGAAATCCGCAAGAACCTCTCATCAATCAAGTCACGTCTGGCCGCCAATAAAAAGCTGCTTGAAGAGCTGGAGTCGAAAGCCGCCAAAGCCGGTCAGAGCAATGCCGTACTGACCAAGACCATAGCCCAGCTTAAGGAGCACATCGCTCAGCAGGATATGAAGATTGAGGAGCTGACAGCAAGTCTTGCCGCCGCCAAAGGTCAGATTGATTCCTTGAACACGCGTGTGGCCCAGGGTGAGAAAGACCTTGAAGCCGCCAACGCCGCAACCGAGGCCGCTCAGGCTGAAGCAGTAGCCGCTGAAAATGCCGCCAATAGGGTATACTATGCGATTGGCACCAACAAGGAACTGAAAGAGAACGGTCTGCTTGAGAAGAAATTCCTCGGCCGCACAAAGGTGCTTGAGGGTGACTTCAATGCCAATTATTTCGTGACCGCCGACAAGCGTCAGCTGCAGCAAATCCCCACTAACTCCAAGAAAGTGGAAATCAAGACCAACATGCCCGCTGACTCATATGAGATAGTCGGTGATAAGAATGCGGCCAAGACTATTAAGATAACCAATCCCAACAAGTTCTGGAGCCTGTCACCCTATCTGATTATTCAGGTAGATTGATTATAATGGTTTATGATAAAAATTATTAAACATAAAATATCAACAGCATCGTTACTAACGGTGCTGTTGATGCTTGTATTGA
>CAMWRB010000191.1 GCA_947176545.1 uncultured Porphyromonadaceae bacterium | reverse complement strand
TCTATATGCCCCTGTAGGCTGCAGTGAGCCTGCAAAACGCATATATCGATTTTCTATTGCAAAAAAATAAAAATAATTTGACATATCAAAGTGTTTAATCTATTTTTTTAAACATATTTTCATTATCACACCAAAAACACCCCCAAATTCCTTATGCGTATAAAGTCCGGAAAAGACTTTAAAGACATGACCGCACTCCCGCATAAGCAAAATAAAGAGGACACCGTCGGGCATCCTCTTTACTATATATCCGGTCATTATGACCTGTTACATATCACTTATTACATTTTAGTAGTCCAATTCCGCGCGGTTGATAGCGTGGTTATACTGAATCTCGGACTGCGGAACGGCAAAGCGCCATCCGTTGGCCTCCTGCGGCTCTTTCTTGAGCGAGTATTGCTGCGGGATGTTGTTACTGTTCACATCACCGGCAATCCAGGGACGACGGTCCATTGTGTAGCTCCAGCGCTTGAAGTCAAACCATGAGTGACCCTCACCCCAAAGCTCGATACGACGCTGTGTGCGTACCTCTTCGAGCAATGCATCGCCGCTGAGGTTGCAGCTGTAGTTCGGGTTACGGTTGGCATTGAGTTCCTGCAGACAAGCTGTTGTCACACCGGGGTGACCGTTATGATAAGCGGCTTCCGCCTCGGTCAGCAACATTTCTGAACCACGCATGTAGGGGAAAGCGTTTGTTCCGTAGGTATCCAGTGCCCAGAATTTGTATTGAGCGCCGAAACAGATACGGATATCACCCTCGCCACCCTCTTCACGGGCTACATAAGGAAGACCCCACTTCTGTTCGTCACCATTCGGAACGAGTTTCTTGCCGAATGCAGATACGGAGATATTCATGTTGGCATTCTTGGCAAGGTTCATATCGGCGGGATTGACGATATCCTTGTTCCAGAATGAAGCACGTGTGATAGGACGACGCAGGGGCTTGTCCGGAGTGAAGAACTGTGACGCACGAATGTCACCCTGCGGGATTTTTTTATAGAGGTCATAGTTGATACAGCCGGCGCCGAGACCCCACAATGTGGGATACGGACCCTGGCAGGCATACCATGAGCCGTGGGCCCAATAGTAGATACCCTCAACCTGTGCGGCATTACACCACATCCATTCGCCGTTAGGCTCTGCAAAGCCGGCTACGAACTCGTCAGATGACATGATAGGATAGTTCTGACGCGCGTCATGAGCCATCTTCTCAGCTGTAGGATAGTCATTTTTCAGCATAGCGGCACGAGCGTAGAGACCACGGGCAACGTCAATGTTCGGTTCCCACATGTATGTACGCTTGGTTGCGGATTCCTCATACAGTGCAATCGCTGTGTCAAGGTCCTCATATATCAGCGAGTAAATCTCATTGCAGGTTGCCAGAGGTACCTCATCGTTGCCGGGCTGTGTACGCTTTACGATACACTTACGGTTACCGTTGTCAGAATCTGTCCAACGAGGGCCATAAATCTGCATCAGCTTGATATAGGCATGAGCACGGATGGTATAGGCTTCAGCTTTCAGAGCCTTCATGATGTCTGACTCGCTCTCAGGGCTCGCAGTGATACTCTCAATCAAGGTATTGGCCTGACCAATCAGATTGTAGTAATAGCGCCAACCCATACCGCACACCCAACCCTGATAGTTGGTGACGGAAACCCACATATAGTTGGAGGCCATACGGGATGCCCACAGCAGTGAGAAATAGTCCTCACCGAACACCTCACCATAGAACATTGACATCCATGACTCACCATTGACCGAATGATAGTCTTCAAGGCTCTGATACTGAGTGTACATCGAACGACACAGACCATTCATCGCGGCCTCAGCACCCTCCTGAGTCATCAGGGTGGACGCATCGACTGAAGTCACAGGATATGTCTGCAGATAATCTTCCGAGCAGGAAGTGATACCCGCTGCAACAAGGAGTGTTGCTATTCCTTTGACAATTATATTATTTTTCATCGTTTGAATACTTTATTAATTTGAGAGTTTAGAATCGAGCTGAGAGCTGGAATGAGAACACACGCGGAGTCACATAGCTGATGGTCTGACTGCCGCTGTAGCTCTGCTGCGGGTTCATACCGGTACGGGCTGTCTTGGTGAACAGGTTGTCGATTGATACACCGATATTGATATTCTGCAGCTTCAGGGCGCTAACCCACTTCATCGGAAGGTCATAGCTGATATTCAGATTCTTGAACACCAGATAATTGCTTGAAGTAAGGAAGCGTGTGGAGTTGGAGGCATTATTGTCAGCGTAATCGTATGTGTTGGCCTGCGGAATAGCGTTCGGGTCAATACGGTTGGGGCTGTCTGCTGTCATACCCTCGGGAGCACCCTGCCATGAGTTGAGCATATCCTCTGCAATAGCCATGGGGTTATCACCAACGCTCATGAAGCCGGCATATACACTGTCGAGAGTCTTACCGCCGATACCGTATGTGAAGAGTGCGCTGAAGTTGATACCCTTCCAGCTCAACTGAGTGCCGAATGAACCGTAAGCTGTCGGGATTGATGTGCCTGACACCTTACGACCTGAATACTGAGGCTTGGTTGTATACAGCTTGCCGTTGTACTCTACGAGAGCATCCTCTTCACGCGCATTGTTGATTCTGGAGTTATATTCATCCTCATTGAACACAAAGTTACCATTGGCATCATATCTGTAGAAGTCGTATGAAGTCTTGTCGATTTCATAGAGAGATTTACCTGTCATCTGGTCTACACCTGCCCACGGATAGAGGAAGTATGCATACATAGGCTGACCCTCTGTCTGGATAGCTGAGCCACCATATATATTGCGGTGGTTGGGGAGTTTCAATACCTTATTCTTGTAAGAAGTCAGGTCAAAGCTTACACTCCATACAAAGTCGCGTGTGCGGAAGATATCACCGTTAAGGGCGATTTCGACACCCTGATTCTCCATCGTACCGATGTTGGTCAGAATTGTGGAGTTTGTACCGGTGTTACCTATCATACCTGTTGAAGCAGCCTGAGTCACATTGAAGAGAAGGTCGGAGTTGCGCTTGTTGAAGTAACCGATTGTGAAACCGAGACGGTCATTGAAGAGTGAGCCCTCGAGAGCGAGGTCAAATGTCTTGGTTGCCTCCCAACGCACATTGTTGGATGCAAGCTGCGAAGGTATCAGTGCGTATGCACCGTCATAGGGTGATGCCGGGCTGTACAGAGGCCAGTATGAATAGAATGAAGCGGACATACAGTTACCTACAGAACCGTATGCTGTACGGAGTTTCAAATAGTCGAGCCATACGAGGTCCTGCATGAATTTCTCCTTGCTGATGACCCAGCTTGCACCGATTGACCAGAATGTACCCCAGCGGTTACCCTTGGCGAAACGTGATGTACCGGCTTCGCGGATTGAAACCTCACCGATGTAGCGCTGGTTGTAGTTGTAGCGTACACGAC
>CAMWRB010000190.1 GCA_947176545.1 uncultured Porphyromonadaceae bacterium | reverse complement strand
GTTCTTTAATTTTGCCGTCAAGCAAACGGATTCCATTATCGAGAGTACGAAGGAAAGACTCTTCCTCCTCCTTAATAACACGCTTTATCAGGTCGGACTGAGCAGTAAGTTCGGGATATGCCTCCCCCATCTGTTCTACCAGGGTATCGACAAGCTTATACATAAACGCCTCCTTTTGATTAAGGAAAGTATATGCGTACCTGACCGCGCGACGCAATATGCGACGTATGACATATCCGGCCTTGGCATTGGACGGAAGTTGCGAATCGGCTATAGAGAAAGCTATGGTACGGAGATGGTCGCTCACCACACGCATGGCGACATCGACGCTCTCATCGGCACCGTATTTAAGACCCGAAAGTTCTTCTATCTTCTTGATATAAGGAGTAAAGACATCGGTATCATAATTGGACTTCTTACCCTGCATAGCCATACACAGACGCTCAAAACCCATTCCGGTATCTATGACACGCTCCGGAAGCGGTTCAAGCGTTCCGTCAGCCTTACGATTGTATTGCATGAACACCAGATTCCATATCTCTATGACCTGAGGATTATCCTTATTTACCAAAGACGCGCCGTCTACAGCAGCACGTTCTTCATCGGAACGGAGGTCAATATGTATTTCCGAACACGGACCGCACGGACCTGTATCTCCCATTTCCCAGAAGTTATCATGCCGATTGCCGTTTATGATATGCGAAGCCGGAAGATGCTTCTCCCATATGGCGGCAGCTTCATTGTCGCGCTCCAATCCTTCGGGTGCATATCCCTCAAACACCGTGGCATACAGTCTGTCCTGGGGCAGATGCAATACATCAACCAGATACTCCCAGGCCCAATCGATTGCCTCCTGCTTGAAATAGTCACCGAAAGACCAGTTTCCCAACATTTCAAACATTGTATGATGGTATGTGTCATGACCGACTTCCTCCAGGTCATTATGCTTGCCCGAGACACGCAGACATTTCTGACTGTCTGCAACACGCTTCGCCATTGCAGGTCGATTACCCAGTATGATATCTTTAAACTGATTCATACCGGCATTGGTAAACATCAGCGTCGGGTCATCTTTAATTACCATAGGGGCGGAGGGTACTATCTTATGGCCCTTTGAACGGAAAAACTCTTTGAACGATTCCCGAATTTCTTTTGCAGTCATATATTTATCGTAATATTATTTACTATTCTGTCTCACAAGATAGTGTATACATCTTTTGTGATACGGCAGACTCATTATTAAGTTGCAAATTTACAAAATTTTGGTTAGTTTTGCAAAGAGATTGTACATTAGACCCCCTCTCGCAAGAATAATAATACCATCTGTTGATGAAACCTCTGTATAGATATAATCCCGATACAGATAATTTTGAGCGTTTCTATCCAACACTCAGAGACCGCTTGCGTTCCGTTGCCATCATACTCGGTATATCTTCAATCATCGGAGCTTCACTTTTCCTTATCGCATACTTCGGATTTTCTGACCCTACGGTAGAAAATCTGAGACACGAAAATCACTTGTTGCAATCACAATACAAGGTTCTGGATTCACGTGTTGAGTCTGCATTAAAGGTAATGGAGCAGATTCGCAACCGTGATGACAATTTCTACCGGGTGATATTGCACACTGACCCGCTGGGACTCGGTCAAAGATATGCCGGACTGGACAACGAAGCACGATATAAGGAAATACATAAACTCGGTGACATTCAGCTCATAGATTTATTGACACGTCGTATTGACCTGCTCGACAGACAGCTTTATGCACAAAGCAAGTCTTTCGACCGGTTACGTGAGATTGCAATTCAACAGAAGGAACGCCTTGACTTCATTCCGGCTGTTCTTCCGATTGATGAGTCACACTTTAATCTATCGTCTGGTTTCGGATTGAGACGTGACCCCATCTCCGGTGAAGCTAAAGTTCACGACGGACATGATATAGAAGCACCACATGGTGTCGAGGTCGTTGCAACCGCAGATGGTACGGTTACTGTCGCCGACAGGGTCAGCGAGCTGGGCAACTGCATTGACATAACCCATGGGTATAACTATATGACACGATACGCTCATCTGAGTGAAATCACCGTATCCGCCGGGGAAAAGGTTCGCCGCGGTCAGATTATCGGCCGTATTGGAAGTACAGGACGCTCCACCGGACCTCATCTGCACTATGAGGTCAGATACAAGGATATACCGCAGGACCCCGTCAATTATTACTTTATGAGCCTTAATCCTGACCAATACACTCTTATGATACAAAATGCCGATAATGCCGGCCATGTCATGGATTGAACATGCAAGGCTTTACGATAATTTACCTCCTTATTGATATTTTCAAACAGACTCAAGGACAAAGACACATCATGGATACTACCAAATCTTTTTATAAAATAGCCGAAGTCGCCGAGTTACTTAATGTCACTCAATCCACCTTGAGGTATTGGGAATCTCAATTTAAGGCTTTATCCCCCGCTCGTTCATCATCAGGCCGTCGATATTACACACCTAAAGATATTGAAAATCTTGAAATCATTAAGTTTCTTGTCAAGGAAAAAGGTCTCAGGATAGAGGCAGCCAAAGAACAGATGGATAATAACTCAGACAATATCTCACGCAGGGTCAGACTTATCAGCACACTCAAGGCTGCCCGTCATGAACTTTCCGGAATCCTTGAGGCGCTTGAGAAGCGCCGATGAGCATGGAGTTGTAATATCTTGCATCTCCCGTAACCTCTTCTCCGACAAACTCCGGCAGTTTAATCTCCTCAGACTCATCACCCAATTCAATCTCCGCGACTACAAGACCCTGAAGACATCCGAGAAACTCGTCGACTTCCCAACACTTTCCACCGTAATTTACATACCACCTGCGTTTGCTCAGGACCTCATCACCACACATGTCAAGAATTTGTCTTGCATCGACATAAGGTATCTTATACTCGTATTCCTCCCTGACAGTTCCGCGAGTAACCCCTTTAATGGTCAGATAACCATGTTCGCCAAGTATACGGACACGCACGGTACGAGAGGGTTCCCTACACAAATAACCCTGTTCTATAACCACGCTTTCATACGCCAACTTCCGATAACTGTTATCCTTCACCAGAAATTTACGTTCTATCTCAAGTCCCATATTATATATTTTTAATTAATTTTGTATCCCATGGACAGCAGACCTTATCTTACAATGACAAGAGTCCGTCGGTCATAATTCAAATTTAATGATTTTATCTGTATTTATAGCCATCCTGATTCTCTTTATGCCGGTTTCCATATCGGCTGAAAGCAATATTTATACAGATACCGTGATTCATACAGATACAGTGTCAGCTAAAGTCACCACACTCGATGAGGTGGTGGTCAGTCGTAAACGTAATAAGTACAGCAAGCGCAATAATCCTGCGTATGAGCTGATGACAAAAATTCGTGAGCATAAGGATGACAATAATCCCCGTAATCAAC
>CAMWRB010000189.1 GCA_947176545.1 uncultured Porphyromonadaceae bacterium | reverse complement strand
TTATTGGACAATGCGGCTTCCGGGAAGAGTGCACCCGCTCCCCCATCATAGGGTGTAGGAGCAAGAAACCATGAGTATGGCGAACGGAGGTCCACTCCGGTCTGTGTGGACTCAAAATCGTCGATGAAACTTGAACCGCGATTACTGCCGGACTTCTGTTGGTGAGGAACAAGCTGAGCGAACTCCGCATTGAGTTTGAATGAAGACGGAGCTGTCGCATTGATGGTCGGAACTTTGTTAAGCAAATTGGTCAGCCATACAAAATCCTGATTATAACTCATATTCACGCCCCACATGGTATTGTTGATGACCTCGTCACCGATATTGACCTTTTCCGTAAGGGCTTTCTCCGAGAAATTCAACAATGTACCTCCGACGGTCAGATTCTTGTTGAAGCGGTACTGCGCGTCAAGACCCAGGAGTGTCTTGCGTTGCATCGAAAACATCGATTGATTCTCAAGTGTCACGCTGACATTGGCTCCGGAGTCAATAATACTTTGATTCGTAATGGTCACTATACCCATGGAATAGTCGACCGTATAGTCACTGTTTTCCGTCAATGTCACACCGCCGGCCGTCACTACGACCGAGCCACGGGGCACATTCATGGCATTCAGACGTATTTGAGCGCCATTGGAGGCCTGATATTCACCGACAAGTGAGTATTTATCCTTGTCAGCAAACTGCTTGGCAACAACAAGTGTCGAGTCATACAACTCCTGAAACAGATATGGAGCTGCAAGGTCCTTATTTCCAATCTTGCGCTCAAGGTTGGAGCCGAACGGCTCGGCAACCGGAAATATCACCTTACCGCTCGTGGACAGGACCGTATATCCCTCTATATAGTCGAAAAAACCATCCGAGTTCGACTCCTGATTAGAATCGAGCCGGTCAAGATTCATTACTTGCAGCAGGGGTTTATTGGCTATAGGACCGACAGGGAGATAATTGATTTCCGTACCCGTCGTATCACTGAGATATTTGATATTGAGCTTGAAATTCTTATTCTGCAACTGATACGCTCCGAGCGAGTATACGTTTTTCATCATCAGTTTCCACATCGGCAGACGCGGTGAGATGGTCGTACCGCGAAGCATCTTCAGATAGAGAGACTCATTGGTGGAGGTGATATCACCCGAAAACTCACCTACCTGATAAACCTTGCCCTGATAGGTGTACTCATAAGCAACCGCCAGCACCTCGTCGGAATTGAGTGCCGACTTCAGAGAGATGTATCCCAATGTCGGATTGAGAGTATATTCCGAGCTGTTGAGAAGTCGGGCACTCTCGACCTTTTCATAGTCACGTCCTCCCTCGATACCGTATTGCTGCAGCGGCTGGAGAACCTGCGTCACCTGGTTGATATTTCGGGCATCCGGATAGTCGGTTTTTATGACATTAAGCAGGTTATTGGATTTATTGGTAGGTATGGGCAGAGACCTGTCGACTACCCAATAATCATTGGCAAGCCGTGTATTCTCACCCAAATCCATAAAGCCCACAAAATTTCGGCTCTCCTTATATGAAGAGTTCTTGTTGGTGACCCATACCTCTATTTTGGTAATCTGAATACCTGAGGAGACGTATGGAAGTTTGGATGCGAATGTGTCGTAGTTGTCGTAGAAGAATTGCGCGAGGAAGAAGTGACGGTTGGCATCGTAATCATTGGCACGGATACTGAATTTGGTGGTCTGTACGCCTCCCGTGGTATTGATGGTCTTCGACTCACTGTTCTGTTGAGATACCAGACCGGTAAGGGTCAGCTTGCCGAATTGCAGTTTGGCTTTTGCACCGAACAGGGCCGTACCACCGCGTATAAGGCTCGAACCGGTAGTCATGGAGACATTACCCGCTTCGATAAGTTTTATTATCTCATCCTCTTTACCCTCGTATGATAATTTAAGATTTTTCGAATCGAAGTCAAAAGTCGCGTCCGTATTATAAGTCATGTTAAACTTCAACTTATCACCCACGGACGCACCTATGGTGGCCTGAATTTTCTGGTCAAAATCAAAGTATGTTTTACGGCGTGACTTGAGCGACAAGGCCGGATTGTCAGTCTTGTTACTCTTGATACCCATAGAGACCTGTATCGAGCCCTGTGTTGTAAGGCGAACGCCACCGGGGCCGAAAACCTTTTCCAACGGACCGAGCGCGAAGTTCATGTCCAGAATATTAAATGGTTGCTTCTCCTTTGCTTGTTCCGAGACGGAATTGCGATGACGGAAATATCCGAACATCTCACGGCGGGTGGCCATCTGATTGTATTGTTCGGGCGTAAGGAGATAGGGCGTGACGATATCCTGACCACCAAGACGCGTATGCAGTACATACATACCCGACTCCGGGTCGTATTCCGTTTCTGTGACAATATTAGAGGGGTCAGAGAGGTCAGCCGCATATTCCCGACCGATATAATCCTCATAACCGCGTGGAAGTATCGGGGACACGGGCGACGGGAGAAAATCACTGTCGGGTATGTGGGTATTATCCAAATACACGGGCATCATCGGCGGCGGAGGAGCCAATTCCGACTTATGGTACTGGGCTACAGACACAACCACTATAAGCAATAATATAACTATTATCGCCGGCCTGCGCATGATATCGGTTAGTTGTCTGAACACTGCGGATGTTTATAACATTTTGAGCGCCATAGCGATGGCTTCAGCCGTAGACAGGCCCGGATTATCAGCAAATAGCTTTTGCACAACCTTCTGACTTGCACTTTGCTGAAAACCGAGAGTCACCAGAGCCTGTATGGCATCCTGATAAGACTCTCCTCCCATTGCTATGTCTGAAGATATAAACGCAGCGTCTCCCCCTTTTATTTTATCCTTTAGGTCAACAATAATGCGTTGGGCTGTTTTTCCACCTATTCCCTTGACACTTTTCAGCAGTTTATCGTTACCGGAAGTAATTGCACCCACCAACTGCTCGGAGGGTAATGCCGAGAGTATCAATCGTGCGGTATTCGGTCCTACGCCGCTCACACCTATCAGAAGACGAAACAGTTCACGAGTCTCGCGCTTCAGAAATCCGAATAGTACATGTGCATCCTCGCGTATTGATTCGTGGATATACAACTTGGCCCGTTCCTGCTGTTGAAGAACGGAATAGTCTATCAGCGTGATGTTTATTTCGTATCCGATGCCGGAACAATCCAATACAGCTGTGGCGGGAGAGAGCTCGGCCACTCCACCTGCAATATATTCTATCATTTTAACGTTATCCTAATTATATAATAAGGGGAGCTCCATCTCCCCGGTTAATGACACAAAGTTAATAATAATGCAACAATCATACAACTCATCATTACTCGATAACGCCGTAGCTCATCTGTCGCGTCTTCCGGGAATCGGGAGCAAAACGGCTCTGCGTCTGGCGTTGCATCTGCTGAGGCAGGAGGAGGATATTGCTGTGGCATTAGGTCAAAGCCTTATAGACCTGAGACGCAATGTCCGCTAT
>CAMWRB010000188.1 GCA_947176545.1 uncultured Porphyromonadaceae bacterium | reverse complement strand
CTGGAGCGACGTAACACGCAGGTACAGGTTGAAAGTGCGCAGTGACATGAGTCAGCTTGAACTGTTCAATCTGCTGGCGTCGATGCTGGATGAATTGCGCGACGGACATGTCAATCTGTCATCAAGGTTCAATACGAGCAGATATATGGCTTGGTGGACGGATTATCCCGCCGATTTCAGTCTGCGTACTCTGCGTGAATATTATCTTGACTTCGACTATATGACAGTGTCAGGGATGATGTATAAACGTCTTGACAACAACATCGGATATATATACTACCCCTCGTTTTCGACCACCATATCTCAGAATGCCCTCAACTATGTCCTGGCGTACCTGAGTCAGTGTGACGGTATAATACTGGACATACGCGACAACGGGGGAGGCCTTCTGACCAATATAGACACGCTGGTGAGCCGCTTTATTGATGATGAAATATCGGGAGGAGCAATCTCGCACAAGACCGGTCCGGGACATGACGAGTTTTCGCAGCCCTATGCGTTCACTTACCAACCGGCGGATGAATCTGTGTGCATAAAGTATTCCGGTCCTGTGGCGTTGCTGACCAATCACAGCTGTTACAGCGCGGCCAACGCTTTTGCGGCCGTCATGAAGTCGTTGCCGCAGGTGACTGTGATAGGTGCCTCCACGGGGGGAGGAGCGGGACTGCCGACATCATTTGAACTGCCCAACGGATGGCTGGTGCGTCTGTCGGCCTCGCCACTCTATGCCCCGGACGGGGAACTGACCGAGTTCGGTGTCTCACCCTCTCCGGGGTTTGAATGTCATTCTCCCGAAGAGGAACTGGCGCAGGGACATGATGCAATCCTTGACAAGGCGATAGGTCATCTTAATGCTATTGCCCGGCATAAGATAGAATAGTGGGTGACTTGACATCCACTCCGTATTCCGAAGCAAATCTCAGGATAGCACGAGCCAGCCGGGGTTTGAGTTCTTCGGGGCAGTATCTGAAGTATGCCTCAGCTGCGCGGACATGTGCCGCATCGGGCATAGGGTATTCTCTACGTTCGGGGAGTCCGTACATACTGTCGGGCAACTCTTTTCTCTCTTCTGAATTCAGTACGTCATTCATAATTTTGCTATTTTTATAATTGTTATTATCTTTGAGGTTTATAACCTTGTCTATAAAACAACGTTCTATCCGGATTGGTTTGCCAATATGTGATAAACGGCTTGTAATGATATAGTAAAATGATTTGGAAGTTCAGACCTTTATCCAAACGCCGTATTTGGGGCGGGGGTACATTGCACGCCATGTATCCCGCCTTGTCATCCTCTGTCGCTGTCGGTGATGAGGGTTTGTTCGGTGACCTGGTGGGTGAGGTATGGCTGTTGTCGGGTATTTCCGGGAGTGAGAGCATTGTATCCCAGGGAGCGGACGCAGGTAAGTCGCTCAATGATTTGGTGCGTGAATACGGCAGGCAAATTATGGGGGATAACAACCTGGAACGATATGGCGAGACGTTCCCTTTGTTAATCAAGCTTATTGATGCGGCTCAGGATTTGTCGATACAGGTTCATCCCGGTGATGAAATGGCACGCGAGTCGGGAATGATGTGGGGAAAGTCGGAGATGTGGTATGTCATAGGGACTGAACCGAATGCGCGCCTTGCAGTGGGATTTAATGCTCCGCAGGAGCCGGACCGCTTTCGGGAGATGACGCTGAACGGGGATGTGTGTCAAACATTACGATACACGTCAGTAAGGACCGGCGACCTCTTTTACATACCTTCGGGCAGAATACATGTACTCGGCGCCGGTTGTAAGGTGCTTGAGATTCAACAGACTTCAGATGTTACATATCGACTGTATGACTATCATCGCAAGGATGTCGACGGCAAAGAGCGTGAACTGCATACCGAACTCGGCTACCGTGCTCTGAATTTCAATGACACTACCGGTCATTCAATCGCTTATGACAGAGAGTCGCGCGATGCAGTATTGATGGAAACACCGCATTTCACCGCCAAACGCAGATTGCTCGGAGCGGGGGAGAAGATTAACTTTCAACCGGTCGATTCGTTCCGTATTTTGGTGTGTCTGTCCGGCGCGGCGGCCGCCATCGAACCGGACGGCGAGGAGATGATGATACGCCCGGGAGAGTGTATGCTCATTTCCGCTGACAGCGAAGCGGTAATTCATACGCAAATCGGCTTCGAAGCTGTTGAAACATATATCGAAAAGTGACTCATTTCATAATTGTGGGGTCAGATGTGGAGGGATAATGATTTTTTTATTATCTTTGTATGTTAAAATAGTTTATACAACGACATAGACTCTAAAGACGTAAAATGTATAGAGATAAGACATGTGGAGAGTTGCGCCTGAGCGATGCCGGGAGCAAGACTCGTATCGCCGGCTGGGTGCAGCGAGTTCGAAAAATGGGTGGCATGACATTCATTGACGTTCGTGACAGATATGGTATCACCCAGGTAGTATTCAATACGGAGATTAATCCGGAAATGCAGGAGGTTGCCAATCAGCTCGGCCGTGAGTATGTGGTGGAAATATCAGGAACTGTCAAGGAGCGCGACTCTAAAAATTCCAATCTTGAAACCGGTGATATAGAAATAATAGCCGAAAATGTCAAGGTTCTCAACAAGTCGGAGATACCTCCGTTCACTATAGAGGAGAAGACCGATGGCGGAGATGATTTACGCATGAAATATCGTTATCTCGACCTGCGTCGTCCCAATGTGCGCCGTAATCTGGAGTTGCGTCATAAGATGGCATTCGAGATACGCCGTTATCTTGACTCCAAAGGTTTTCTGGAGATTGAGACTCCGATTCTCGTGAAGTCAACTCCTGAAGGAGCACGCGATTTCGTGGTGCCCTCACGTATGAATCCGGGCGAGTTTTACGCTCTTCCGCAGAGTCCGCAGTTGTTCAAGCAATTGTTGATGGTCAGTGGATATGACCGTTATTTCCAGATAGCCAAATGTTTCCGCGATGAGGATTTGCGTGCTGACCGTCAGCCCGAGTTCACGCAGATAGACTGTGAGATGTCATTTGTTGAGCAGGAGGATGTCATAGAGATGTTTGAGGGTCTTGTGAAGCATATCTTCAAATATGTCAAGGGTATAGATTTCACGGAGCCGTTCCCCCGCATGACCTGGAATGACGCTATGTGCCTTTACGGTTCAGACAAACCCGATATCCGCTTCGGAATGCCGTTTGT
The DNA here is from genome assembly GCA_947176545.1 of uncultured Porphyromonadaceae bacterium. Lineage (GTDB taxonomy): Bacteria > Bacteroidota > Bacteroidia > Bacteroidales > Muribaculaceae > Lepagella. The sequence goes on along the minus strand of CAMWRB010000188.1, from coordinate 272 downwards.
CGAGCTCAATGATGTGGCCAAAGGGGTAGGATTCAGTGTTGTAGATGATGCTGAGCTGGTTGTAGGTATCGTGGCCGAGGGTTGCGCCTCTTATACCCGTAAACAGATTGACGCGCTGACGGACTTCGTGAAGCGTCCTCAGGTAGGTGCCAAGGGCCTGATTTGGGTTAAGTTTGAGGCTGACGGGTCGATAAAGTCTTCGGTGGGCAAATTTTATACTCCCGAGCAATTGCAGGCATGGGGAGAAAAGGCCGGTGCCAAGCCGGGTGACC
>CAMWRB010000187.1 GCA_947176545.1 uncultured Porphyromonadaceae bacterium | reverse complement strand
AGAATGCTAATGCAGTCCTGACATTTGACCAGGCCCTGAATTACTTCTCTAACCGTACTGTGGCTGCTGACGAGGCTTCCGTTCACGTTCGTGAGAAGGGTGGCAACTGGACCAAACTCACCGTGCCTGTCCTCCCGGAGAAGCTTGGCTGGACATTTGTTTCTTCAGGCGATATCGACCTTTCAGCTTATAACGGAAAGACTGTTCAGATTGGTTTCTGCTATAAGAGTACAGCTGCTAAGGCCGGTACTTGGGAGCTACAGAACGTTAAGCTTGTTGATGGCGGCGATGTAAACTCTACCAAGACAAGGGCTGCCATGGCTCCTGTCGTTACAGAGAAGAAGAATGCAATCTATAAATATGATGGCAACGCATGGACCGTCCCCGGCTCAATGCTCGTGCTTCAGCCCGCTGACTATACGGCAATGGGTCAGTCACGCGATAATCTGAGCGGTACCCTTCCGGCTCAGTTGCTCCCCACATACCTCGCAAAGGCTCTCCCTTATGCTTCCGAGGATGCTGCAGAGATAGTAGTCTATAAGTACTATGATGGTTCCAATACTTCTTACAAGGCCAAGCAGTTCACACTTACTTCAGGAGTTTGGGAGATGAATAACGGTGCTACTGTTGAGAAATTCTCCAAGATGGATAATGCTTGGAAATTCAATCCTTCCGTTGAGATGGTGCTTCCGTACGCACGTAATACCGATCCTTCATACACATATTATATGGCATGTAAGGATTGGGTCTTCGCAAACGTTACCAAGAAGCTCTATCCGAATGCAGAACCTGCCAACGGTTCTAAGCCCGGACCTCCGTTTATCGACTATCGTAACAATGCTGAGTTCTATTCCGGCTCGTCCGCATATTATGGTAATGTCGATGTGCGTGCATCTACGGCCAAGACTAATGCACCGGAAGGTTACACTGCTTATGACGGCATGTCTGACGAGGAGATTTCTGCCCTTATACTGAAGAGGTTTGCAACTGAATCCTTCCCCGGAGCTCTTGCAATTGTCCATCCTGATGCAGAAAAGGTAGATGGTATGGACGTAACCTATAACTTCACGTTCACTGCTTATACAGCCGACGGAACAAAGGACTATGTGGTTGAATACATTGTATCCGGAAAGGGTCAGTTTGACTTCGTAGGTCTTTGGGTAAAGGAAGGTATGGTGAAAGTTCTATAATCAGAGATAGACTGTAAAAAAATCGGGGAATACCCAATGGGTATTCCCCGATTTTTTTACAGTTGAATCAGTTAATTAAGGTATTTTTCGATATCTGACTTAATTGTCGATTGTTCTTGATAGCCGATTGTGCGATACATCTCCTCGCCATCGCGTGAGATAAATATCAATGCCGGAATGTTTTCCACCTTATATTTTCTGGCGAGGTCGGGCATACTGTCCACATTAATCGTGATAAAGTCCACCTTCCCGGCGAATTCGTTCTTTAGAGACTCGAATATAGGTTTCAGCTGTTGACATGGGGGACACCATTCTGCCGAGAAGTCAACGAGAACGGGGAGACCGTTGGTTGAAAGTATTCCTCCGTCTGTAATCTCATAGTTGGCTTTTTTCTCTTCAGACTGCAGGGCTTTTTCTGTCCTTGAGGTTTCCTTGCAGTCAGCAGAATCCTGATTGCCATTTTTTCCGTTGCCTGAACATCCTGTAAAGGTTATGGCTGCAATTGCAGCCAACGTCATAAATACTTTTTTCATATCGTTAATTTTATAATTTCCCGATTTTATGGTATGTTGTCATAATCCCGGAATAAGAAATGCATGAATTATATCAGATATAACAAGAAAACGGCATCGGATGTTGGTCCGATGCCGCTTATGTAATCCTTATGGTCTCAATCAGATTTCTTTGTCATGCTCAAGAAGGAGGGTCATTGAGGGACGGTCGCAGATTTCAGACGGGCCGAAATACTGGATAGGACCGGGATACTGATAGAGAGTGTTGAGCGCGAGGGTCTCACGCATAGAAGCGAACTTGAGGTAAGGACGGCCATTGAGGTTAACAAGCGCCTTCTGGATAACAGGCTTCATCTTGCCGTGGCGACGCTCCATATTCATCATCATGGTGATTGGAATACCGCCTGCAATCCATTCCTCAGACTTCTCTGTCAGGTTACGTACAGAGCTCATGTAGCCGGTAAGTCCGGCATTGATAAGCATGGCTGCATTGAAACCAAGGGCATAGGTATAGTCGGCATCGAAGTTGGTCGGGTCGGCACAACGTCCCTCGTATCCGAAGAAGTGGTGCTGCGCATTGAACTTGCCGGAATACTGACCTTCGGCAGCCATCTCTTCAAGACGCTTAGCCACCATCTCACTCAGGAGGCTTTCCGTCTCGATAAGCGATACCTGAACGTTGCCGTGGCTGTCGCGGTCAAGACTGAGCTGAAGTGCGATAGATTTGGGGAGTGAGTGATAGAGTTCCGCATTGGCACCGGACAGAAGGGAGTGAATCTTCTCAAGTTTCTCGTTTTCGTCAAGGCCTTCGAGGTCAGCGGCGTGAGCTGCGAGAACATCGTTGAGCTCAGAGATTAGAGCCTTCATCGAGGGGATGAATTCGATAAGACCTTCAGGCACGAGAACCGTACCGAAGTTCCATCCAAGCTTAGCCCTCTCGGCAATAACATAGCAAAGGTAGTTGACGATGTTGTCAAGCGTCATACGCTTTGCAAGCACTTCTTCGGAAATAAGGCAGACGTTCGGCTGGGTCTCAAGCGCACATTCAAGTGCGATATGAGATGCCGAGCGACCCATAAGCTTGATGAAATGGTAGTATTTTTTGGCAGAGTTGCAGTCGCGCTGGATGTTACCGATAACCTCGCTGTAGACCTTGCATGCGGTGTCGAAACCGAAGGAGGTTTCAATCCATTTGTTCTTAAGGTCGCCGTCGATAGTCTTGGGCACACCGATTACCTGGACCTCGGCACCGATGTTTTTGTAATACTCGGCCAGAACAGCTGCATTAGTATTGGAGTCGTCACCACCGATGATGACGAGCGCCTTGATGTTGAGTTCCTTAAGAATCTTAAGACCTGATTCAAACTGCTCCGGAGTCTCAAGTTTGGTACGTCCCGAGCCAATGATGTCGAAACCGCCGGTGTTGCGGAAATCCTTCAGATAACCTGCGGTAATCTCCATATACTGATGATTGATGAATCCGGCAGGACCCATAAGGAATCCGTATAGACGGCTCTCCTTGTTAAGGCTCTTGATACCGTCGAAAATACCGCTGACCACGTTATGTCCGCCGGGAGCCTGACCACCTGAAAGGATGATGCCGACATTGAACGGCTCTTCTACTCGCTGGGGTTCCTCATCGCTGACAAACTCCACGATTGGCAATCCGTAAGTGTGGGGGAATAGTTTCTTGATTTCTTCCTGGTCGGCAACAGACTGTGTAGCCTCGCCGATTTTCAGTTTCACCGGACCCTGAAGGGCTTTAGGA
>CAMWRB010000186.1 GCA_947176545.1 uncultured Porphyromonadaceae bacterium | reverse complement strand
TCTATATCATTATTCTTTAGTGCGCTCGCAATGGCATCAATAACGGGAGCGGGTGTATAGAATGATGTCAGTACAGACGATTTCAATGAGTCCATGTAATCATTGTACATTTCGGTGTCCTTACTGTTCTCCCTTATGATTTGATGTAGCTCGACGACATCAGGGAAAAGGTCGTAATCAGACCTGCTCCATTTCTCCCGGTCTGCCGGTTCGTTAGCATCATTTAATATGCACTTCAGACCGCCGAAACCGGAATACTTGGACAGTATTTCGGTTTCAGCCGGGTTCGCAAGTCGTCCCTCCTTTTCAAGATTGAATAATGTCCGTATAGCTTCGATATTGTCACGGAGCTTCTCTTTTCTATTGTATGCCATCAGAAATACCGCTGAATAGGGTGTTATATACTATATCTTTACACTTTTTCGTAATGTCGTCTTTATGCGACTCAAAATCATCAGGGTCTAAACCATACCTTAATTCTCGAATACCATTGAAGATGTGGATATATTGTAAGGCAATTTCATGTGCAATTACAATCTGAAATTCCTCTAAATCGTCTTTATTCAGGATTTTCCGTAAGCAAAGTTCCGCAGCTTGACATCTTGACAATCCGACTTCTTGAAACAATGATAAGACCGCAACCTCCATAGCCATACTGACGTCACAGCCAAATTTCCGTTTGATTTCGAACACTTCAGCTGCTATATCCCCATCCTCTTTGATTTGTTCCGGTGAATGAAAATCTACACCTAATACAAAATTATTTTCTGCAAGATACGTTCTTAAATATTCTGCATGGTAGTTCATGATAAAAGCTTTTTTAAAGTTTAAGACCTTTTTGTTTATCAATCTTCTGCTCGTTCTTTTGAGACTCCACAAAGTTTTTATATTCCCATCGGTTTTCATCAGTTTTGACAATCCCAATATATTCGGGGTGTTCAATATCGTACTTGATGAGCTTCTGTCTCTCCCATTCCTTAAGGTCTCCCTTTATTACTTTAAATCCCTGCGGTTCTTGAAGATTGACACCTACACTGACTTTTCACCTCCGACGTTAAGTTATATAGGTTTACCTTCCTTTGCCTGTTGCTTCTGCTGCAGACCGAGTTCGATGTCATTGACCTTTTCAACTGTCATCAGTCGTTCAAGCATTCTGACATCTTCGGGCGTTCTGGTGATGACACATTTTGTCTGAGGGTCCATCTGCAGATACCTCTCTATTTTGATACCGTCTTTCTCATGGGTCTTGACAATGATGTTACCATTGAGGAGTTCCGCTTCTTCAGCATGTGACAGACTATAGGTGTTGCGTGTGTCCTTTGATATTTCATTTCTTACCGGATAAACGGTGATACCTATTTTCCCATCAGGTCTGTTTTCGAGTTGCAACTTGACGGGTATTTCGACCTTTTGACCATTTTCATTTGTAAGGGTGACAGCAATCAGTGGTGTCAGTTCTCCTTTCATAAGTCTGTCCTTATAGTCCAATGGCATATTATCTGCTTGAACTTTAGTGATACCGAGTCGCTCCAGTTTTTCATACGGCAACTCAGAAAAAGTGTGAAGTATTTCCATATTTAAATATTTATTATATTATTTTTGTCAAAAATTAGATAATCACAAAGTTACATGTTACAAAAATCAATATTAGAAATGTTTCGCACTTTTTTTATGGTCTCTATAGGCTTAATTTCATGTTTGCCTATACATGCGCAATTTTACACTATTACAAGGGTTAAAGTACCTGAAGTAAAGTCTGTAAATCTCGAAGAAAATGCGTCTGAAGTATCGGACACAGTCGTGAATGAGTCAATCCAATCTGATACCATACCCGAACGTCCGACGGTGGTGGATAAAAAAGAGTTGAAAAAGTATGCAAAAGCCCGGAAACGTAAGAGGAAGAACAAAGAAACATCATACAATGATGAACATGTAAATGTTCCGTTGACAATTCCAAATTTGCTCAGTGTTATAAGGAGTAATAATATAAAGCATGAGGAAATAGTATTAGCTCAGGCAATACTTGAAACCGGATGGTTTACATCAAATGTTTGTAAGACTAAGAATAATCTGTTTGGCCTTACCAATCCTCGAACGAAACAATACTATGAGTTTGACCACTGGACCGATAGTGTCAAGGCATATTATACAAAGGTGCAGTATAGGTACAAGGGTGGCAACTATCTTAAATGGTTGCGTAAGATTGGGTATGCTGAAGCACCTGATTATATCCCTGCAGTCATAAGCGTTATTAAACAATTACGCATAGGATATAAGAAAACGTAAATAAAAATCGAATTATTGATAATATACAATATTTACATATTTAAATAATTATGTTGTAACAATAAATTGGATATGATTATTACTTCGAATACCTTAATAGGGACGTTGCTTTTCTTTATTATTGCGTTAGTTGGAATTTTTATCTTTATATCAATCTCTGCTAAATATGATATACTTTACGAAAGCGAGGCAATCGAGGCCTCTGAGCAAATGTTATATGAAGTAGTTGGCGATTCCTCAATGGTAAAAATTAATTCGATTGAAACAGTCGAATTGGTTGATACAATAATAAAATCTAAATTTTTGCCGGAAATAAAAATCAATGGTTGGAAAGTCAAGATAGATTATTCAGTCACTAATCAACTGGGGAACATAGATAGGAGTGAGTTCAGATGCACTTTGTCAAAAAATAAAAATATGTGGATAAAGTGTGTTGTTATCGGACCTATTATTGAGTAAAAAATTCCAATCATGTAATAGAAGTTCGTATTATCATTACGGTAACTTATATTATATTTAGTATAAATTGTTTGTAATTCAGAATATATAACTTCAAATTATTTTGGCACTTTCACATTTTATTATTAGATTTGCAGTGCAACAACCTCAAGTCTATGCTTGACCGCCGGGTGACGGTATCGCCCACATCGAAGATGCAGGGCTTTTTTAATGCCCTGAAGCGACATATACATATAGAATGTGCACCATCATACGGCTGCCATATCCGAAACTTTTTTTGCCCGACGGCAAGTTACTTGAGTTTGTTGCAAACGGATATGACAGCCGTTTCTCTGTCTATAACGCAACAAACTCAAGAAACTATGCTGACAACAATTGCAACACCTTCCGCCGGGAGGACAGCCGGCCAGTCGCTCAGAGCGTATGTCGGTCAAGTAATCAACCGTATCAGCTCCCTAAGTGAGCGCACATTTCTCAAGCTCGGAGGTGCAGGGACAGTAATGACCATCATTTCGGCCGGGCGTTACAGTGCAACCGGCACCGGTTCTGATGCAGTTCTCCTCGCAGTGGCCTCAATCACATCTTTATGTCTGTTGGCCAAGGCCGACGGTCTAAATCAGAGAAACAAGTCTAACGTATCAAAGTAAAGGAGGGAGAGATATGGATAACATGACAGAGAAAGATATGTTGCTTACAGCTCTGTGTGCAGAACCCGGTGATGACAACAATGATA
>CAMWRB010000185.1 GCA_947176545.1 uncultured Porphyromonadaceae bacterium | reverse complement strand
GTGAGGATATTGCACCCTTCTTGCTAAGATATTTAATTCGTATATTTTCTACCTCTTCTGCCGATTGAGCCTGCAGGGCTGCGATTTCGGCTCTTAGAGCATTGATTTTGTCAAGCATAATATAGAGTAAACCTTTTCAGCCACAAAGGTAAGCATTTTATTCGATTGCACAAACTGACTACATGATATTTTTGACTTTCTACTGTCCGGGCCCCGCGGAGGCTTTCACCTTTAATATCCTGTCGGTGATGGCACATACACATGAGTCTGACCATACATTCTCTGCCGTCTCCACCATATCTATTATGGTGTAAATAGGGAGTATTATACCCATTATACCCACGTTTGCTCCTATGCCGGACATCAGTGACAGTGTCAGAAAATAACATCCCATCGGTACACCGGCATTGCCTACGGCAGACAGGACGGAGATGAACAGCCATGACACCATTGTGACCCATGTGATTGGCATGCCGTTATTCTGCATGACATAGAGGGATGTCACAAGTATAAAGGCTGCACAACCGTTCATATTGACGGTTGTGCATATAGGGAGAACAAAGCGTGAGACTTTGGGATTGACTCCGAGACGTTGTTCGGCGTTCTGCATGGTCACCGGCAGTGTGGCTGCCGAACTTTTGGTAAAGAGTGCCATAAGCACAGCCTGTGACATGCCGCGCAGGGTCTTGACCGGATTGAGTCCCTTGAACAGGAGAAACAGTGGCAGCACTACGATGAACTGTGTGCAGTTGCCAGCCAGTATCACCAGAACATATTTACCAAGCGAATCCAACATCACTCCTCCGGAAACCTCAGCGGTCAGCTGGGCGGCAAAGGCGACAATTCCGATAGGAAGGACCGCTATAAGCCAGCGGATGAGAATGAACAGCAACTCCTGCAGTCCGTTGAGAAGATTGACAACGACCTCCTTGGGGCGTGAGTCCGGCATCCGCGATATGGCGATACCGACAGCAAAACATATCAGCAGAAGTGCCAGTACATTTCCGTCGAGGAGCGGTTTGACAACATTGTCGGGAACGACCGAAAGCAGATGGTCGGTATATGTAAAAGTCGTTTGGTCGTTGCCCGAGCTGTTTTCAGCCGCAACAAGTCCGGCCGGAAGATTGCCCGGCGATACAACTATATAATACAGTAGTCCTACAAGAGCAGCTGCGAATGTGGTGAGAAGCGTGTATGTAAGCGCAGTGCGGAACATGCGCCCCATCTCTTTACTCCCGCCGAGCGAGCTGAGAGTGGTGATGACGGCCAGTACGATAGTGGGAACAGCCAATAGTCTGAACAGACGGGTGAAAACAGTAGCTATCAGATTCATAGCCGTATTGACACCCTCTATATGCAACATGCCTATGCCCACTCCGACCGCAAGAGCCCCCAGCCAGATATATATCTGATATTTTTTCATGTTATATGGTGGTTTCAGCTGATACCTGCTTTATATTGTCGGCTTCAGGTGTCAGACAGTCTGTTCGACTGACCACACGAAAGCCCTGAGACCAAGAAGCGGACGGTCTAAGTCCAACTGATGCAGACGTGCCAGGAGCGGTTCGACACGATGGTCCTCGACCATAGTCAGTATGGCCGAGGCCATCGATGGCCATGCGTGCGACCCGTAGTGAGGTTCGCCTGTCTTGGAGCCGCGTCCCTGCACATTGCCGAAGGCTGTAAAACCGCGGCAACTCGATTTGTCAAGAATTTCAATGATAGCCTCGTGATGGGCCTGGTCGTATGATATGAATACTGCTTTCATTGATATGTAAGATTATTCAAATTTCTTATTATCCGTTATCTTCTTTTTTAGCTAAAAGCTCTGCATGTTTTCTGCGGCTCCGCTTGATGCCTCGACCTGCAAATACGCAGTACAGTACCGGCACAAACAGAAGCGTCAGAATAGTCGAGAATGTCAGACCTCCGATAACGGCCGTACCCATCGGACGCCACATCTCGGCACCCTGTCCCGAACCTACGGCCATAGGTACCATACCGAGGATTGTGGTCAGTGTGGTCATAACTACCGGACGAAGACGTGACCGACCGCCGTCAATGACCGCACGGCGGATGGACATTCCGCGCTCGCGGTTCAGCGTGATGTAGTCGATGAGCACGATACCGTTCTTGACGACAATACCGATAAGCATGATAGCACCAATCATAGACATCACGTTGAGAGTATGGCCGGAAAGCCACAATATGATAAACACACCCGAGAATGCGAACAGCAGTGAGGTCATGATGATACCCGGATATGTCAGCGACTCAAACTGTGCCGCCATCACGATGTATACCAGGATGATAATCAGCACACCGAGCAACAGGAGGTCGGAGAAGGAGTCTTGCTGATCCTCATATGAGCCGGCAATGCCGATGCTTATACCTGACGGGAGGTGCATCTTGTCAATCTCAATCTCCGCGGCGGTCACCACTTCCGACATAGGCACACCGTCGACTACAGCCGATACCGTGATTAGACGCTCACGGTCTTTACGCTCGATAGTCGGAGGTGTGAAGCGCTCGACAACCTTACCCAAATCTTTGATTTTGACACTCGCACCTGTCGGGGTCATTACGTTGATATTCTCGATGTCCGCGATAGTGGTACGGTGCTCCGGAGCATACATTACCTTTATGTCATATTCCTCGCCATCCTCACGGAACTGTGACGAGGTGGCACCGTTGATACGGTTGCGCAGATACATCGCCGCCGTCTGGAGGTTGAGTCCGTAGAGTGCAAGCTTCTCACGGTCGAAGTCCACCTGATATTCGGGCTGATAATCCGAACGTGATATAGTTATATCCGCAGTTCCGGGGATGCCTTCGAGGATGGTGCGGAGGGCGACGGCTGCCGAGTCAGTCTCGTTGAAGTTGTAACCGTACACCTCAAAGTCGACTGTGGATTGTCCTCCCATGCCGGCATTACGGCCACCGCCGACATTTACCTGCGCTTTCTTGAATTCGGGGAATTGCTGTTTCAGGTCCTTACGCATCTCGTCGGCTATCTCCTTGATGCCCTTCTTGCGGTCACCCGGGTCGAGAAGTGTTACATTGACGGAGATGATATGGGCACCGTTATCCTGCAACGAGGCATAGGTGTTGTCTGACGAGGCCGGACCGACGGTATAAGTCATAACTTTGATTTCCGGATACTTGGCACGCCATAACGAATCGAGTCGGCCTGTAACCTCCTCTGCCGTCTCCACACGCGAGCCTATCGGCAGTTCAAGCGACACACCGATACGTGCGTTGTCCTGAGTCGGGAAAAACTCCGTTCCCACAAATTTCATAAGGAAGATTGAGCCTACAAAAATTCCCAGACATACCAGGATGGTCACCGTGCGGTGAGCCACAATCTTACGCAGCAAGTTGGCATATCCGCTGTCGAAACGGTCGAGAGCACGTTCTATGGGCACATAAAGGGTGTTATATATCTTACCATGCTTATTGTCACGACGCAGCCACTGTGA
>CAMWRB010000184.1 GCA_947176545.1 uncultured Porphyromonadaceae bacterium | reverse complement strand
GTCTATGAGTTCGAGGACGGAGAGACCTCGACCGGTACCGAGATTGAATATTTCAATGGCATCGGTATCTTCATTATCGAGCATACGTTTCATAGCAATAACATGGGCTTTGGCCAAATCGACAACGTCAATAAAGTCCCGTATACAGCTACCGTCAGGAGTATTGTAATCATTGCCGAAGACGGTGAGTTTCTCGCGAATGCCGGCTGCAGTCTGAGTCAGATAGGGGATAAGATTGTTGGGCACTCCAAGGGGGAGTTCACCGATTTCAGCCGAAGGATGTGCGCCCACCGGATTAAAGTATCGCAGGATGATACTTTTGATGGGAGCACCCGCGTGAATAGTATCCGTGATAATCTCTTCTGAAATCTGCTTAGTATTGCCGTATGGAGATGTCGCCGGTTTGATAGGTGCACTCTCGTCGATAGGATTGACATCCGGCTCGCCATATACCGTACAGGAGGATGAGAATACAATGCCCTTGACTCCGTATTGAGGCATCACTTCAAGAAGATTGAGCAGAGATACAAGGTTGTTGCGATAGTAGAGAAGCGGCTTCTGTACCGACTCTCCGACGGCCTTGGATGCCGCGAAGTTGATAATACCCTTTATATCTTTATAGGTCTCGAAGAGTGACCGGACTGTCTCCATATCTGTGACATCGCCCTCTACGAATGAGGGCCGTATACCTGTGATATGTTCTATACCGTCCAAAACACCTATATTGGAGTTCGAGAGATTGTCAATGATGACGACATCATAACCTGCATTCTGAAGTTCTACTACAGTATGGGAACCGATATAGCCTGTGCCGCCGGTGACCAATATTCGTGTCATATTACATGATGTTTGGTGAGTGTAATCAGAATAGTTTCTCTGGATAGACACCCTCGTCAACCAGTTTGCGGAACATATCTACAGTAGCCTGCCGGTCAGCCGCATAGGTGACACCAAACCATTTGGAGGGAGTCTGTATAACCCTAAGGGTGGCCTCGCCGTTGTGAATTAAGGTATTGACAACAGTCGGAATATAGAATTCAGCTTTGAGTTCATCTCCATTGACCTTAAGAAAATCTATAAATTCCCTGACTGAGTAATCAAAGTAGTCGGGTGTGAAGCCCCACATGTTCATCGAAACACTTGCTCCCTCCGGGAAATCGGCTTCCGTTCCGTCTTCAAGGAGCTGAATCAACCGGCCATCCTTACGTTGGATGCCATGACACTCTTTGACACCCGTGAGAAAGCCCTCGTCAGACACCCGACACAATCCGCGGGAAACACCACCGTTTTCACTGAGTGTATTCTCAATACGGAAACCGACCATGCAATATTCTCCCTTTTTGTTCTCGGCCGATTTCAGGAAGTCAGCGAGAAGTCTGAAAGACTCGGCACCGTAATAATCGTCGGCATTGATGACTCCGAAAGGTTCTTTTATAACATCCTTGCCCATAAGTACCGCATGATTGGTGCCCCAGGGTTTGGTACGTTCCGGATTGGGTGAAAAACCCTCCGGGAGATTATTGATATCCTGAAATACGATTTCTACCGGGATATGTCCCTCATATTTGGATATTACCTTATCGCGAAAATCCTGTTCGAAATCATGTCGTATTACGAAAACAATCTTGCCGAATCCTGCGCGAAGTGCGTCATAGACACTATAGTCCATAATAGTTTCGCCCGATGGACCTAATCCGTCAAGTTGTTTCAGACCACCATATCGGCTGCCCATACCGGCAGCTAAAATAAATAGTGTAGGTTGCATATCTCTTTATCGTTATATTAGGGGATGGTTTATATTAATTTTATTTTTTTTGCAGAGTCGGTGAATTATTTGTTTTCACGCGGTTTGCGCAGGAGAGACATCAGCCTTAGCAGAAAATCGAACCACACCAATTTGGCATTTGCATTTCTGGCAATATCTCTTGATGCGTTATCAACCTCGGTCAGCAGTCCCTCGACATTATTCTCATGAATGAAAGGCGCGAACTTTTGTGAGAAAGCCTCCTCATCCTTATTCATATTGTTGAGAATCGGCATTCTGAGATTAGCTATGAAGTTTTCACGTATCATATCCGCGAAATATGTGAGGAGTCTTATAGCTTTGTCTCTTCCCATATCATTGAACCTGTCGGCGAGAGTCCTGAGATTACTTACTTTGCAAGCATAAGCCATTCGCATGACATTACGGAATGTTTCCCCGAATTCCACGGTCTCATCCTTAAGTGAAGCCAGGTCAAAAGCTTTCTGAAGATTGCCGGCCGCTATTCCGGCTATTTCCTTGGCGCGCTGTGGTTCTTCGCCATAATCGACAAGTGCATTTATAACGGTCGTATCGTCGGGCCGCTTGAGCTCAATGCGTCTCATTCTCGACAAGATGGTCGGCAGTATGGCATCGGGATTATTGCTGACAGCTACGAAAATCGTCTCATTGTAAGGCTCCTCGATGAGTTTGAGCAACTTATTGGCGGCGCTGAGATTGAGTTTCTCCGGTTGCCATATTACAAAAATCTTATATTTAGCCGAATATGAAGATAATGAGGCCAATTCTGACAGATGGTCACTCTCATCGACATATATGGAGAGTTGTTTATTGCCCGCTTCGATGAGACGTTGCCACTCAGGCTCAGGCATATAAGGGTACTCATTCAGCATGCGGCACCAGGAGTCAAAAAAGTCTTCGCTGAGAGCCGGTTTGGCAGATTGCTTTTTGTATATGGGGTATGAGTAGTGTATATCAGGTTCGGAGAACTGCTCGATGCGCCGGCATGAAGGGCAGATTCCGCAGCTGTCACCATCGTGCCTGTTCTGACAATTGATATATTGTATGAATGCCCGAGCCACATTCATCTTGCCGATACCCGATATTCCGGACAAAAGGATAGCATGCGGAATACAATCATTATCGACTATATTACGCAATGTATCAATCGTATCCTTATGTCCTATGATATCTCTGAACTGCATACCATTTAGGGTAAGATTTTCATATAATTATCAGAACAATAATTATGCAAATTTAACAATTTTTAATTTAAAAACCAAATAAAGCGTCTACTCCAGTAATTATCGAGGTCCTCGTTGTCGCGCCATCAGTAGAATAATGCAAGTCGCATAGCGTCAATGTCGTTGTCGGCGCAGAAAGTCCAATGACTTTGTTTTGTATAGCATATATGTTCTTTCATCGTCGTTTGAATTAAAGGTTTGACAATCGGTAGAGATAAGCTGCCTAACTTTTATTGTTAAACAGCCTCCGAACGCAGCCGAAAAGGTGCGTTAGCTGTTGACTCTCCGCACTCAAAAGAGGTTATCCTTCAATGGCAAAGCAGCATATCTACCGTGTAGCCCGTACCTTTGAGGAAGCATACAATAATACAGACCAGTTTCCGACACTTGCCAAACACTAAATCAAGGTGTATAGGAATTCTTTCGTAAGCATACGGTGAAGCACGTGTTTGAGTCCTGCTAGAACGTTTCTAATTTT
>CAMWRB010000183.1 GCA_947176545.1 uncultured Porphyromonadaceae bacterium | reverse complement strand
AATGCCAATGATTTGGGAGCTTGGTCAGGGAGGACGACATGGACATCCTTGCCCATACCGGCAAGCATATGCTTCAGGCCGAGTGTCGAACCTACGGCATCACCATCCGGACGCACATGACACGTCAGAACAATATGTGAGCTTTTATCTATCAGCTCCTTGAACCGTTCGACATCGACTCGATTTAATATCCTGTTCATTGTTTGCGTCAGAAGATTCTAAATTTACAGTATGCAGTTAAAGCGATATCGTCATATACCTTTGACAACGGCACACCTATCAACAATCCACAAAGATAATCAATTTATTCAACTTTCCCATATTCGCCATACGATTTTTTAAGTTGTTTTGATAAGCCGGACTCCTTGCTTGACTCCTTTGACATGGTGACACCGGCATTTCATATTTCAATTTCCACTTTATTTTTGTAAATTTGCAGTTGAAACGGGAGCAAATTCCCTGTAATAACGGGAGCATATCCCCGATAATAAATTGATTTTTATGCATACACGTGATGAACAAATAAAAGCTTTCGGACGAGTGCTTGATGTCCTCGACGAATTGAGAGTAAAATGTCCGTGGGATAGAAAACAGACCAACGAATCCCTGCGTCCCAACACCATCGAAGAGACTTACGAACTCGCGGATGCACTGGCTTCTGACGACACTCCCAATATCAAGAAGGAATTGGGCGACGTACTGCTTCATGTAGCCTTTTACTCCAAAATAGCGGATGAAAAAAATCAGTTTGATATTGCTGATGTATGCAACGCACTGTGCGACAAACTGATTTATCGCCATCCTCACGTTTTCGGCGAAGTCAAAGTCGATTCTACAGACCAGGTGCTCGAAAACTGGGAGCAACTCAAGCTAAAGGAGAAAGGTGGCAACAAGACTGTTCTCGGGGGCGTACCGTCCGCTCTGCCTGCGCTTATCAAGGCTAACCGGATTCAGGAGAAAGCCCGTAATGTGGGTTTTGACTGGGAATATCCGGAGCAGGTCTGGGATAAGGTCAATGAAGAGATAGACGAGGTCAAGGCGGAGATTGCCGAAGATGACCGTGATAAAATCGAGGCCGAGTTCGGTGATTTACTATTCGCAGTGGTCAATGCCGCAAGATTGTATGGTGTGAACCCGGAGAACGCTTTGGAGCGTACCAACCGTAAATTCATCAAGCGTTTCAACCATCTGGAGCAAAAGGTCAAGGAAGAGGGACGTGACCTTCAGTCAATGACTCTTAAAGAGATGGATAAAATCTGGAACGAAGCCAAAAAACAATAACTTTCATCCCGATACCGTTCCTGTAGTAATTTTTCTACCGTGACTTTACGGGAAATGGAGTCTGTAACTATAGTTCACTTATAAGATGATAGTCTGTATAACAGAGAAACCGAGTGTCGCAGCCGATATCGCCAAGATTATCGGCGCCAACGCACGCCGTGACGGATATTATGAAGGCAACGGTTATGCCGTCACATGGACTTTCGGCCATCTCTGTGAACTCAAAGAGCCGGCTGACTATAACAGTAAATGGAAACATTGGTCACTCGGACAGCTCCCTATGATACCTCCACGTTTCGGTATAAAGCTTATTCCCGACCGAGGTATCGAACATCAGTTCAATGTCATCAAGACTCTTATAGCTCAGTGTGACGAGGTCATCAATTGCGGTGATGCCGGCCAGGAGGGTGAACTTATCCAGCGCTGGGTGATGCAGAAAGCTGAATGCAACAAACCGGTGAAGCGATTATGGATTTCCTCTCTGACTGACGATGCCATAAGGGAGGGATTCAAAAATCTCAGGCCGGACATCGAATTAAAGCCGCTGTATGAAGCCGGTTTGTGCCGTGCTATCGGAGACTGGATTCTCGGCATCAACGCCACACGGTTATACTCAATGAAATATGGTGCTGACCGTAAGATGCTGTCTCTCGGACGTGTACAGACTCCGACTCTCGCTCTTGTTGTCAAACGTCAGGCTGAAATTGAGAACTTTGTTCCCAAGGATAGTTGGGAACTGAAGACCGTCTATCGCACCGTCACTTTCTCATCGACACAAAAGGCGTTTGAGGATAAGGAGAAAGGCGAGAAACTGATTGAGGAAATCAAGACGCAACCTCTTACCATTACCGATATTTCCAAGAAGAAAGGGACAGAAGCACCACCCAAACTATTCGACCTCACCTCATTGCAGGTCGAAGCCAACAAGAAATTCGGGTACGGAGCTGATGAAACACTTAAAACTGTACAATCACTGTACGAGAAGAAGGTCTCCACCTATCCGCGTGTGGATACTACCTATCTGACTGACGATATTTACCCCAAATGCGGCAATATACTGTTAGGACTCAAAGAGTATTCCTCACTGATTGAGCCGCTCAAAGGACGCAAGCTGAAGAAAAGCAAAAAGGTCTTCGACAATTCCAAAGTCACTGACCACCATGCAATTATTCCTACAGGACAGGCACTCCCCGCAAACCTCAGCGAGATAGAGCGACGGGTATTTGACCTGATTGCCATGCGGTTTATCTCCGTATTTTATCCTGACTGCACCTTTGAACAGACTACTGTAAACGCAGAGGTCGGAAAAGTGAAATTCAAGGCTACGGGACGCATTATATTAGACCGCGGATGGAAAAATGTATATGATAAAGATACATCCTCCCCCTCCGCTGACAAGGGTGATTCTGAAAATGCTGCGGACAATGATGACACGCAGCAGGCAGAAATGCCCGCATTCGTAAAGGGTGAATCGGGTCCGCACTCTCCTAAACTGGTCAAACGTACCACTCAACCTCCCAAATATTATACCGAGGGTTCACTCCTGAAAGCTATGGAGACCGCCGGCTCCCAGGTTGAGGATGAAGACCTTAGAGAAGCTCTCAAAGCCAACGGCATCGGACGCCCGTCTACGCGTGCCGCTATAATACAGATATTGTACAAGCGCGGATATATACGCAAGGAACGCAAGTCTCTGCGAGCGACGCAGGCCGGCATTGACCTCATATCCATCATTAAGGATGATTTGCTCAAGAGCGCCGAGCTAACAGGTATCTGGGAGAACAGGCTGCGACGAATTGAACGTCAAGACTACGAACCGGCGGAGTTTCTCAATCAGATTAAGGAGATGATTACACAAATCACACTCAACGTCCTGAAAGACAATTCCAACGTCAAGATATAACACACCAACTAATCCTTCAATGAGTATCGGTTTTCAATATATAATAGTCACCATAATCCTGATTGCCACCATCATCTATATGGTGGTAAGCATTCGCAGACGGTGTCGCAACCGCGGGTCTGCATGTTGCAACTGCGCAATATCCGATGCGTGCAAAAATGCCAGGAACACCCGCAATGACACTCGTAATGACAAGGCCGTACCCCGACACCCTGACACTCATTAATTAATCTTTTTTAATATACCGGGCGTTATTATATCAGATAGACATATTCTATGGACTATCCTCCTTTTCATCCGTGAAAGATTCCTCATATTCAGGTGATGTATGCGGGTGAAAACAGGAAAAGATAAACTG
>CAMWRB010000182.1 GCA_947176545.1 uncultured Porphyromonadaceae bacterium | reverse complement strand
CGCATACCGTGAAATTGAGAACGGCATTATCTGCATTCTGGGGTACGGAGATTATGGGGCTAATCAGCCATTGGTCTGCCTCAGTCGGAGGAGTGAAGTTGGTACATGCCATCGGGATGGAGAGATTTCCATAGTTGAGAATCATGTAGGGATTGAGGTCCGGGTCATTCTCGGGATAAAAACTTTCGAGAATATCGACTACCTTGGCATCAACACCGTAAGTGGTCCAACCATCGGTAACATAATTGTGCTCTCTGCCCATCTCTATAAAATTCTCCGAGTAAAATGACGGAGTTGTCGTCTGGGCATTAATACCACCGCCGACTGCGACGAGCGATACTAATGTGAGTAAAGATTTTTTCATTTGTATAAAGCATTTAGGTTATTATGTACTATAAAAATAAGGTCTGTGATATTTTTATATCTGACGGCTACAATATAATCAGGTGACATAATGAAGTTGCGGACGCTATACCGGCAGCATTCATACGCTTATATCATCAGAATACAAAATTAAATAAATTATTTGAATATCCAAATAATTGTTGTTCGGACACCGCTAAATGAATTACTATTTGAAATTACAGCAGATTGAATATGAACAGAGTGAGCGAATCCGATGTTTTATATCTGAAAGGCAATCATTAACATTATATTAAATATAACTTTAAACGTCCGAATATGAAAAGGAAAATAATATTAAGCCTCACGATGACGGTTATGGCTATAGCCGGTGTTATGGCTCAGAATAGTGCACCTGCCCCGGGTACAGGTGGCAGCTTCACCCCCAATATGGGAGGAGGTCCGATGGGTCCCGGACCGGGTATGGCACCCGGTATGAACTGGGGAAGTCCATGGGGACCCGGTTACTCCTCACCATCCATTGTCATCAATGCTCCAATAGTTGCTCCTGCAAATACTAACTCCGGTGTTACCCGGGTAATGGCATGCGGCTATGACGCTCAGGGCATATGGCGAGCCATCCCGCTGACAGTCAGTTATAATTACAACGGCGCCAATTACAATGTCACGGTATTGAACGCCTGGAATCCCTGGACAGACATGTGGAACACAGGTGTCGACCAGCCGGCATTCTCCACCAGCTACTTCCTGCGTGGCACAACCTTTGACTATTACACCAATCTGAGTACAGGCACATATTACTTCAACCTTTAAAAACAAGGCTGCACTACTTTTCATCTGATTAAATATAATCGAAAGGGTGTCGTAACCAGCATTACGACACCCTTTCGATATATTTACTTGATTATATTGACCGGAGAGGATACGTGTTACATTTCCTCGCCATATCCGCTGGCATCCATAGGCTCGGCACTCTGCTGTCTGGACTGGCGGGTGGCTTTCATGTTGCCGAATGAATATTTGACGGTAAACCGCAGATTGCGTCCTCCGCGCCATCTTTCATCATACTGCGTGTATCCGTCGCCGTAAGTTGTGGACTTGAATTTGCGCGAATCGAATATATCTCGACAATTCAACGAGAATGACCAATCTCCCACATTCTTGCGGATACCGGCATCGACACTCCAGCTTCCATTGTGCGCTCCCTGAGCTGTATATGTCTTGGAACGATAGCTACCCGTTGCCTGGAACGACAGTCCCCAGGGCAATTTTACACTTGCCATCATTCGGGCATCCCAGGCAAAGGAATTTTTACTTCTGCCGTTCAACTCATATTTATGACTGTCAATGCCGGTGATGTCATACGTCCATGCCGAGATATGATTGTTGTAGAGATTGACGGTTGTAGTCAGGTCAAGACAATTGCGAATCAGCGAATTTTTAGACACAATCTCGACACCGGCATTCATCTCGCTGCCTATGTTGGCCCAAGTGGTATAAAGTACGTTATTGACGTTATCGAGATACGAAAGACGGTTCATCGTGTTGTTGGAGGTTCTCAGATAGGCCGACACGGACAGGACATGCATGGTCCAGTTCTTTATATAGTTAAGCTCGAACGCATTGGCATACTGTGGCTCAAGCATCGGATTACCGTAACTGATATTCGTCGGATTGGAGATATCGACAAACGAATTGAGCTGTCCGCCCCACGGACGACGTATTCGCCGTGTATAATTGATTTGCAACTCATTGTCGTATGGCAAGGAATATGAGATGAAAGCAGAGGGGAAGAGTGCAAACTTGTTGCGACGCCACCAATCTACATCCTGTTTCGATTGTTCATAACCGAGCGATTTGGTTGCAATCTGCCACGCCTCTCCGCGCAGGCCGGCGGAGAAACTGAAGTTTCTGACCTTTCCGCCGAGAGTGAAATATAGTGCGGATATATTGTTGTCGTATATAAATGTATTGTACAGAGCGGGATTGGGAGTAATCGTAGCGTCCGACACACCGGTCATGGTCTCTACTGGAGTATCCTCATGGCTGTAATTACCCTGGAAACCGGCCTCGAGCTTCAGCCAGTCCACCAGCATCTGAGTGTAGTCGACTTTCACCTCAGCCGAATTGGTCAGTATATTCTGGTCCTGAATCTTGACGTCCACATCATCAGGATAGAGTTCCGGATTCTCCTCATAGCCCGGCATACCGGTATAAGACAAGGCATCATTATAATATCTGTGGTTAGGTCCACCCCAATGATTGTAACCCACCATTATGTCAAGGGTGTGATTCTTGGCCCATTCACGTTTGTAACCCATTTCGGCATGCACGCCGCGATGGTCACTCTTGTTCTTTGAATAGTTACTGTTGCTGCTCCATTGTCCGGGCAGATTGGAGGTGTATTCCGTCAGGGAATGTCCCCAGCGATGTCCGAACATGCCGAAACCGTTGAGATAAAACTGGTCTTTAGACGTAAGATGATACGTACCGCCGAGACGAATGAAGACGTTGTTGCCATGATTACGGCTGTCGCCGTTACCATTCAGAAAATAGCCGTCATCATATGTACGCTCGGAGAGTGAGCCTCCGCTGTTGTGTCTCATACGGAAGCCTATGCCGGTATAAGCTTCCCATTTGGAGGAGTTATAATTGAAGTTGAAGCCCGCATTGGCTCCACCACGTATATTGGCGCCTAATTCAGCCGAACCGAAATATCCGCCTCTACGGTCTTTCTTGAGCACAATATTGATAATTCCCGATGTCCCTTCGGGTGAATACTTGGCCGAAGGATTGGTGATGACCTCGATACTTTCGATGGTCTCTGCCGGTATCTGTTCGAGAATCTGCGCTCTGTTATCGGCCGTAAGACCGGACTCCTTACCGTTAATCCATACGGTTACAGACGAAGAGCCGCGCAACGAAACCTCACCATCCTGGTCGACCTCGACGGACGGAATGGATTCGAGCAGTTCGCTGGCAGACTGACCGGCGGCCGTGATATTGGCATCCACCTGAAAGACCTTCTTGTCAAGTTCGAAGCGCATCTGAGACCTCATACCCTCGACGACAACCTCCTGAAGCACCTTGGTGTCATCGGCCAAATATATGTTTCCGATATTGACATCTCCGCCGGCAACATTCACTGCCCGTTCACGGTCTACCGACCCTACGGATGATACCTTGAGAATATAACT
>CAMWRB010000181.1 GCA_947176545.1 uncultured Porphyromonadaceae bacterium | reverse complement strand
GAGCAGTGGTAGCTCGTTGGGCTCATAACCCAAAGGTCACAGGTTCGAGTCCTGTACCCGCCACTAAATTTACATCTTTCTGTTGATAATCAACAGAAAGATTTTTTTATGCACAAATCGGAGTAGTATAATGACTGCGGTCCCTGTAAGTCATGTCATGTTGAATTTCATTGAAACAGTATCAAGGCTCATTTATCGTTAAAGTGATAATAAAGTACAAGTGAGAGGGGTTGCAGGTATTGTATGACTCAAAAATAATTGTTAATTTTGCTCATTATTATTTAATTTGTGCATAGATGGTATTAAAGACGCGTGATAAATTTATTGAAGTGGCACGCCAGCTCTTCGCCCGTAAGGGTGTGGAGAATACCACTATGAACGATATTGCTTCCGCTTCGGACAAGGGTCGTCGCACCATCTATACATACTTCAAAAGCAAGCGCGACATTTTCAATGCCGTAGTGGAGAGTGAGACCGACCAGCTGATGGCACGTCTCAGGTTGATACTGATTAATCCGGTTTCGGCTGAGGAGAAATTTGAGCAATATCTGAGAGTCCGTTTTGAGACGATGCGCGATATTGTGTCGCGAAACGGAAGTCTCAGAGCCGGTTTCTTTCGTGATATCCGAAAAGTGGACAGGGCGCGAAAACTAATTTCGCGCAAGGAGATGGCGTTAGTCCGTGAAATACTTGAAGAGGGTGTCAATTCCGGTGAATTTCAAATCCCGGATGTTAATGCTCAGGCTATCATCATAACGCATGCCGTCTACGGCCTTGATGTCACATTCATTAGGGACAGTCTTGCTGACCAGGGTATGGACCAGGAACGACTGATAAACACACTGACCCATACGCTTCTCTACGGAATATTGAAACGATAGCACGAGTGTCGCAATTTTATGAAATATAATTAATAATAACCACTATACCACTATAATATGTATATCAACTCAATTGGATATTATATTCCTGAAGGTCGAGTAGATAATGAGCATTTCTTGAACTTGAACGGTCTGACATCCGAATGGATTGAACAACGTACGGGCATCCGTACACGTTCGCGTGCCGGTGAGGGTGAAAATTCAGACACAATGGGTCTTGAAGCCGTCGAGAATGCCTTGACAAATCTCCCATACGACATAAAGGATGTAGACCTGATTGTGTCCGCTTCATACAGTGTATACGACACGGTGGCGACGCTGGGCCATCTGACGCAACGCCGGTATGACATCGACGGTGCCAAGGTCGTTTATTGTTCGGCTGCCTGCTCTTCTTTTATTAATGGTATGGAGATTATTGAGGGTTATTTTGCCTCCGGCAAAGCTCGGAAAGCGCTTTTGGTATGTAGTGAGCACAATACATATTACGCCAATGAATCCGACCCGAAATCAGGGCATCTCTGGGGTGACGGTGCTGTAGCTTATTTTCTCAGTGCCGACCGTGTCAGCGACAACGATATCAAGGTCGTGGAGGTGTATACCGAAGGATTGGGTCAGGTTGGCAAGGGTCCCGCCGGTGTCAAATTACGTCCTAAGGAGGATGGCATCACAATGCCCGACGGCCGCGATGTGTTCCTGTATGCCTGCCGCTACATGATGTACGCTCTCAATAAGGTGTTCGAGTCGCAGAATCTTACATCGGATGATATGAAATATCTCATCACCCATCAGGCCAATATGCGTATCGTGGCTCAGGTCGCGCATACACTCGGACTGAGTATGGAACGCTTCCTCAACAATATCCACGAACTGGGCAACACCGGTTCGGCGTCTGCCCCATTGGTACTGGCGACAAATCTCGATAAATTTGAGAAAGGCGACAAGACTGCTCTTGTAGTATTCGGCGGCGGATACTCGTGCGGATGCGTGATGCTCGAATTTTAATTATGTTTTCAACTCATAAGAATATAAATCCCAAACAGATAATAAAATGAAATTACTTGAAGGAAAAACGGCGCTCATCACCGGAGCTGCCCGCGGTATCGGCAAGGGTCTTGCCCTCAAATTTGCATCCGAAGGTTGTAACATAGCATTTACCGACCTCGTAATCGATGAAAATGCTCAGCAGACAGTCAAAGAGATAGAGGCGCTTGGTGTAAAGTGTAAAGGGTATGCAAGCAATGCGGCCGATTATGCCGAGACCGAGAAAGTAGTCAATGAGGTTAAAGAGGACTTCGGTCGTATAGATATTCTGGTCAATAACGCCGGTATCACCAAGGATGGTCTGATGATGCGTATGACAGAGGCCCAGTGGGACGCTGTCATAGCTGTCAATCTGAAATCAGCCTTTAACTTTATCCACGCGGTTCTCCCCATCATGTTGCGTCAGCGCAGCGGCTCCATTATCAACATGGCATCAGTTGTAGGTGTACATGGTAATGCAGGTCAGGCAAACTATGCTGCCTCCAAGGCAGGCCTGATAGCTCTGGCCAAGAGTATCGCCCAGGAGGTAGGCAGCCGTGGCATCCGCGCCAACGCGATTGCCCCCGGATTTATCGAGACAGCCATGACGGCCGCTCTTCCCGACGATGTCCGTAAGGAGTGGGTAGCCAAGATACCTTTGCGTCGCGGCGGTCAGGTAGAGGATATAGCAAACGTCGCAACATTCCTCGCATCCGACCTGTCAAGCTACGTAACCGGTCAGGTTATCCAGGTCGATGGTGGTATGAATATGTAATTGCAATGTCTTAAGATATGCAGAAAGTCGCCATTATACTTGCCGGTGGCGAGGGTCGCCGCGCCGGCGGAGATGTCCCCAAGCAGTTCAGAATGCTGGCTCAGCATCCGGTAGTATGGTGGAGTATGAAAGCCTTTTATGACGAGGACCCTGAGGTGCTTATCATATTGGTGCTTCAGCCCGGTTTCTTTGACGACTGGGATTTGCTGGTCGAAGAGCTGCCTATCCGGGACCGAATAGAGTGTCATCTGTGTTGCGGTGGAAAAGACCGCGTCCACTCCGTGGCCAACGGATTGTCTGCATTATCGGAAATAATATCGCAGAAAGGTCTCACACCTCGTGACGTCATGGTGGCGGTTCACGATGGTGCGAGGCCTTTGCTCACTCCCGACATGATACGTCGCGGATGGTCTTCGGTCGGACCGGGTATATGTGGTGTGCCCGCCATACCTCCGGTAAATTCTTTGCGCCGTCTGACCGAAAACGACCGCCCGATTGAAGAATCAGACAGTGTGTCCGTACCGCGCAGCGAATATGTCGAAGTGCAGACACCGCAAGTCTTCACGGGTGAAGATGCCATCCGATGTTATGAGGAGCGTGACCCTGAGGGTGTATATACCGATGATGCCTCCATTGCAGAGGCCGCGGGGATGAAAGTAAGGCTCTACCGGGGCTCCGAGACTAACATCAAGATTACAAATCCGCTTGACCATGAGATAGCTTCACTGTTGCTCAGGGAGATAAGGGATTGAATAATGAGTGGGGAAGATGCCGCAATTTGAGGATAATGACATCAAGTACCTGAAAGGTATAGGTGAGGTTCGCGCCAAACTTCTTGCCGAACAGCTGGAGGTCACGAAATTTCGTGACCTTCTGGACTATTATCCCT
>CAMWRB010000180.1 GCA_947176545.1 uncultured Porphyromonadaceae bacterium | reverse complement strand
GCGGCGGCATCGTCACCGCGGTTCATGTGGATGCGCCCCTCGTAGTAGCGTGTCTTCAGGCGTTGATCGGGAGTGCCGTGCTTCAGATAATAGTCGATAGCGGGCTGGAGTATGGAGAAAGTAGCGGTATCAATCAGGTTCTTGTCAATGGCCATTGACTTCAACAAAGCATACCGCGCACGGTCGGCACGACCATGCAGTTGGGCCGTATCAACCGATTCGAGTATCGTCAATGCCGAGTCGGGACGCTCCTCCATAATGCTGTCGGCAACTTCCATCCGCCCCGTGACTTCATCCGGAGTATGACGGCAACCGCTGACTGCAAACAACAGCAAAACCAACACCACTCCCGCCATACGGCAGACGAGACTCCGCCCGAATGAAATCAAATACGTATGTGTAAATGTTTGGTTCATACACAAAGTTAATTAATAGTACAATACTTGTCCTAACCTAAGCCGAGTATTGAGACCGCGTTCCTTGCAACAGGAGAGTTGCGACTGCAAATATACTACATATTTCTCCATTTCTCAAATAAAAAATATGCGCTTGACATTTGATAATATATTGATTTTCAAATATCTAAAAATTCACCAAACCACAAAAATATTCGCCCCTGCTTTAAAGGCCGTTTTATGGAGACTTTCTGAAGATTTTTGACGGTTATAGAGCGTATTTTACTCACGGGTGGTCTTACCCATTATCCCTTTTATATATGAGCTGAGGGTAGATTCATTCTTCGGTATATTGAGTTTCGCGCGTATTTCTCCTGCAAAGTGATTCACTCTGATATACACAATTAGGGCGTGTCCGTATTTGACACGCCCTGCAAATGTGATATTTATAACTGAAGTTACCTTATATATCAGAAGTTATAACCTATTTTAAGGTTGAATGTAGATGTGCTTGAAGCACCGTCTGCGGTCCAGCAGTGACCGAGATAACCTATACCGGCATACCAACGACTGAACTTGAGACCTACCATCGGGTTTACCAACACGGCACCATGCTTGGGACTGTCTGTATTGATTTCATAACCGAGGTCAAATGAAACGAACGGCTTGAAACCTTTGAAGCTGGTGGAGTATTCACCTCTTGCAAAGATAGGAATGAGCGGTGCATGATTGAAATTCCACTTCTCGGTGATACCTATACCACCGCCGACTGCAATCTTGGGATGCACTTTGGCTGTCACACCACCTTGAACGTTAAATGCTGTCCAACCCTCACCTACTTGAAGGGGCTGAAATTCTACGAAAGGATTGATAGCTGATGCAGAGAAAACGGCTGCTATAGCAACTATACAAGATAGGATTAACTTTTTCATAATTATTCGATTTTTATAATTAATATTAATAATTCCAGTTTTATGTTTTTTAAACAACATTAAAATCTGTAAAGTTTGCTCCCTCACAAAAAAAACACCGAAGTAATCAATATTTGAATCTCGGAAATCCTTGTATTATGCGAATATTATCCTATCTTTGTAATCAGGATAGTATTTAGTATGAAACTGATAGAATTGAATATATCAAAAATAATCGAACTCTGTAAGAATTATAGAGTAAAATCCCTTGCTGTATTCGGCTCTATACTAACGGAACGATTCAATAATGACAGTGATATTGATATGATTGTAAACTTTGATGACACTGTTACTTATCATACATACGCAGATTATTTCTTTGGACTTCACGATAACCTTAAAAAGCTATTAGGTCGAGATATTGACCTTGTAGATGAATCCTCAATAAATAATAAATATTTTAAGGAGGAAATAGATGAAACCAAACGTCTGATATATGGATAGAAAACTATGTAAATATCTTCAGGATATTATAAATTCCATAAACGAAATCGAACTTTTCCTGCAGGATAGACCTAAGGAGTATGAGACATTCTGTAATGACTTATTGTTTCGTCGCGGCGTAGAGCGTAATATTGAAATAATGGGTGAAGCAATGAATCAAGCTCTTAAAATTAACCCCAATCTTCCAATTACATCTGCACGTAAGATTGTAGATACACGTAATTTCATAATTCATGCATACGATTCTCTTAGAGAGGATATCTTATGGGCTATTGTAATCAGACACATGCCAATTTTGAAAGAGGATGTTATTAAGGTATTAAATCAATCGATTTAAATTATGAGCTGACCGGGTATAGTTGCTTATACTAACCACCTATATAAGCATATACGCCTAAACAATCAAAAAGTTAGACGCACGTTCATAATTATTGATAGAAAAAATGTCGCTGCGGACAATCGCAGCGACATTTTTATGTTGGGCAATAAAATAATATTACTCAGCTTTGGGCTCTTCAGCAACCGGAGCTTCAGCAGCGGGAGCCTCTGCCTTGGGAGCGGCTTTTTTGCTGCGTGAGCGACGTGTGCTCTTGGCCTTCTTGGGAGCAGCAGCTTCAAGCATAGCCTCATTGAAGTCTACAAACTCTATCATACACATCTCGGCATTATCGCCCAGACGGTGACGGGTCTTCAATATACGGAGGTAGCCACCGGGACGGTCGCCCACCTTCTCGGCTATCACGCCGAAGAGCTCTTTGACTGCATCCTTGTTCTGCAGATAGCTGAACACCAGACGACGATTGGCCATGTCGTCCTTTTTGCAGCGGGTGATGATAGGCTCGGCATACACACGGAGAGCCTTAGCCTTGGCCACGGTAGTGAAGATACGCTTGTGCATGATAAGCGATATCGCCATGTTGGACAGCAACGCCTCGCGGTGTCCCTTCTTGCGGCTCAGGTGATTGAATTTCTTATTATGTCTCATCGCTGTTTATTCTTTGTCTAATTTATATTTTGAGATGTCCATCCCGAAGGAGAGATTCAAGCCTTGCAGGAGTTCGTCGAGTTCGGTGAGTGACTTACGGCCGAAGTTGCGGAACTTCAACAGGTCATTCTTGTTGAAGACTACAAGCTCGCCGAGTGTATCAACCTCGGCGCTCTTCAGGCAGTTGAGAGCACGCACCGAGAGGTCCATGTCCGAAAGTTTGGTCTTAAGGAGCTGACGCATCTTGAGTACATCCTCATCAAACTCTTCGCTGCTGTCATCGGCCGGAGTCTCCAGCGTCATCTTGTCGTCAGAGAAGAGGAGGAAGTGCTGTATCAGTATGCGGGCCGCATCCTTAAGAGCATCTTTGGGCATTATCGAGCCGTCTGTGGTGACTTCGAGTATCAGTTTCTCATAGTCTGTCTTCTGCTCCACACGGAAGTTCTCGACTGCATACTTGACATTCTTTATCGGCGTATAGATTGAGTCAATCGCGATGACACCGATTTCATTGCCGGTGAGCATCTCGCGATTTTCGTCGGCCGATACCCATCCGCGACCCTTATTGATGGTAAAGGTCATGGTGAATGATGCCTTTGCGTCAAGATGACAGATTACGAGCTCCGGATTGAGGACCTCAAATCCGGTCAAAACCTTACCCAAGTCGCCGGCTGTGAACACCTCTGTACCTGAAACGGTGACTGTAGCCTTCTCATCCTCAATGTCCGGGGTGAGCTGCTTGAAGCGGACCTGCTTCAAGTTCAATATGATATTGACCACATCCTCTA
>CAMWRB010000179.1 GCA_947176545.1 uncultured Porphyromonadaceae bacterium | reverse complement strand
TTTCTGAGGTGGAGCCAAATCTGTTCTTCACAGGGCGCAGAAGCCGATACATAAACTGTCTGTCTCCCTCAAACTGAAGAACGGCATCCACGATATGCTCAAGTACTTTCGGCCCGCCTATTGCTCCGTCCTTATTTATATGACCAACAAGGAGTACAGGAACTCCTGTCTCTTTTGCTAATCTAAGCAATTTTACAGCGCACTCCCTTACCTGACTGACACTGCCGGCTGCACTCTCTATTTCAGAAGATGCAATCGTCTGTATCGAATCTACAACGATTAATTGCGGCCGGACATTCTCTATCTGGGCAAAAATCCCCTCAAGCGACGTTTCTGTAAGTATATAAGTGTTGTCACTAACCTTTCCCAGTCTGTCGGCACGCAACTTCAGTTGGGTCGCGCTCTCTTCACCCGACACATAAAGAATCTTCTTATTGCGAATACTCAATATATTTTGCAACAACAGGGTAGATTTACCTATACCCGGTTCACCGCCGATAAGTGTGAGAGAGCCGGCAACCAAACCGCCCCCCAGTACTCGGTTCAGTTCCTCACTCGGCATATGGATTCTCGGCTCTTCCAGCGGCTTGATTTCCGACAATATGACAGGTGTGCAACGTGCTACCAGGCCTCCGCGCGTTGATACACGTTTGCTGCCGGTAGTCACACGTTCCTCTACAAATGTATTCCATTCACCGCACGATGGACATTTACCCATCCACTTGGGCGAATCATAACCGCATGAGGAGCATAAGTATACTCTCTTCGTCTTCATTTTCTAAATTGTGACAGGGTTATTGCTGTAGCGACCGCCACATTCAGTGATTCGGGATGGTCCGACGCATCATATGGCGGGATGGTCAAACGGACATCCAGCTGATTTATCATACTGGGAGACAATCCGTTCCCCTCATTTCCCATGACAATAAAACCTGTATCAGGGAGTGGAGAAGTGAAAATATCGGCCCCCTCGAGCTGAAGCCCGATTACGGGAAGTGAGCGATTGTGACTGACTAATAGAGACAGGTCTATATAATCCACCCTCACAGACGCTATTGACCCCATTGAGGATTGCACTGTCTTAGGGTTATAGATATCAGCTGTCATCGGAGACGCGAATATTCGCTTTATTCCGAACCAATGAGCTGTACGTATGATTGTACCGAGATTACCGGGGTCCTGAATACTGTCCAGCAATAAATACAGCCCGGCATCAAGCTGCTCAGCGAGGAGTTCCTCAGCATGCAGTGACTCGGGGATACGATATACCGCCAGCACATCCGGGGGAGTAGTAAGAGAAGACATCTTACGCATATCACTCTCATCGGCCTGATATATTCGCCCCGAATATTCATTGCATTCCGAAAGGATATGCTCGAGACGGGAGGGGAGAGCGACAATCATTTCTACCTCATAATGCCCTAAGGTATCCAACACACTTTTTCGACCCTCGACCACGAAGAGCTGCTCCTTTTTGCGGAACTTGCGTTGAGCCAATGAGGCTATAAGCGACATTTTTGATTTGGAAATCTCCGGAAATGTATTCATATCAGTTTACAACATTAATAGGTGACCCCTGAATATAAGCTTTAATATTATCCAAAGTGATTGCTACAAGTCTACGGCGCGCTTCGACGGTAGCCCATGAAATATGAGGTGTCACATAGCAATTACGGGCTTTGAGCAATCGATTGTCATCCCTGGGAGGCTCATTGCGCAACACGTCCAGTCCTGCGGCATAGATTCTTCCTTCATTCAGGGCATCTGCAAGTGCCTCCTCATCTATCAGTGCCCCCCGCGCTGTGTTCAGGAGTATAGCCGTCGGCTTCATTCTTGCAATTCTGGCTCCGTTTACAAGATTTTCTGTCTCGGGTGTCAGGGGACAGTGCAGACTCACCACATCGCATGCGCTGAATAATTCATCGAGGTCCATCTTCCTTACATCTGCAAGTTGCTCCTGCGGCTTGGAGGAATAAACCGCGACCTCCATTCCGAGAGCCTTGGCAAGGCGTCCGACTGCTTGTCCTATATGACCATAACCGACAATACCGAAAAGTTTGCCGTCAAGCTCTATCAGAGGGTGAGACCAGTAGCAGAAATCTTTACATTGTGACCAACGGCCGTCACGGTTCTCAACTGCATAATCCTCGACATGATTCGTGATGGTTAGCAACAGTGCAATTGCACTCTGTGCGACAGAACTTGTGCTGTAGTCCGGCACATTACTTACTACAATACCAAGTTTCGACGCCTCCGCCGTATCAACAATATTGTATCCGGTTGCCAGAATGCTGACCATACGGCAATGGGGAAGCTGACGTAACATTTCGCCTGTCAGAGGGGTCTTGTTGGTTATCACGACCTCAGCATCCCTGCATCTTTCCACAACCTCAGACGGAGAAGTGCGGTCGTAAACTGTCAGATGACCTAATTGGGATATCTTCTCCCATGACATATCACCCGGATTGACCGAATAACCGTCGAGTATCACTATATTCATTGCTGCTTAATTTAACCTTGGATTATAAACTTTATCTTATATTCAATTAGTAAGATGGCGGGATGAGAAATAAATCATATCCCGCATTTCCTATAAAGATAACAATTAAATTCAATAAAAATCTCTCTTTGACGTTTCAATTTAGTAGTATTTGCCATAAAATGGCTATCTTTGTTTCAGAATGCCACTCACATTACGCCAAAATATATTCATCGGGTTAAGCCTGTCCGCTGCATGTCTCCTGTCGCCGGTGTCATCCGTCGCTCAGGTCAATGCCGAGCAGGTTATGACCATCGGACGTAATGTACTCTCAATGGAGGATTACCTTCTGGCTATACAATATTTCAATCAGGCCATCAAAGGGAAGCCCTACATGTCAGAACCTTACTACTACCGCGGACTCGCAAAGTTATCACTTGAGGATTATGAAGGAGCGGTAGCTGATGAGACGTTGGCACTCGAACGTAATAAATTCAAGTCCGAAGCTTACAAGGTGCGTGGTTTCGCTTTGCAGAACTTAGGTCGCGATTCCTTAGCCGTAGCCGATTATGACAAGGGTCTCGAATATAACCCTACAGACAAATATTTCCTCTTTTACAAGGCTGTTGCCCAGACTTCACTCAACAGATTTGATGAGGCAGACTCCACGTTCCGGGTGCTTCTGCGGGCTAATCCGAAGTTTGAGGACGCATGGTGTGCGCGAGCACGACTCAATCTGATGCGCGGAGATACCATAGCTGCCGTAAGCGATATTGACAAGACCCTCTCCATATCTCCGACAGTCATCAACGCATACCTTATGCGTGCCCAAATAGAAGCTGAACGACATCAATGGCCCGAAGCTCTCCGAAGTCTGGATGAGGCGATAAGGATGCGTCCTGATGAGACCGACCTCTATATCAACCGGGCATACCTCAGATATAATAATGAGGATTTCTTCGGTGCGATGGCAGATTATAACTATGCGTTGCAACTTCAGCCGGATAATTCAACGGCTCTTTTCAACAGGGCGCTGTTGCGTTACGAAGTCATGGAACTTGAGAATGCAGCTGCTGACTTCACGGATGTTCTCAAACTCTCACCGGATATTTTTCATGCGAGATACAAC
>CAMWRB010000178.1 GCA_947176545.1 uncultured Porphyromonadaceae bacterium | reverse complement strand
CTGCATGGGAGACGTAATGAGTGACCTTCAGGGACGTCGAGGTATCATTATGGGTATGAGCTCTGAGAACGGTATCGAGAAACTTTCTGCCAAAGTTCCTCTCAAAGAGATGTCATCTTACAGTACATCTTTAAGTTCCATCACCGGCGGTCGCTCATCGTTCGTTATGGATTTCTCATCTTACGAACTTGTTCCGGGTGATGTACAGGAGAAGTTGCTTAAGGCATATGCAGAGTCACAGACTGAAGAGTGATATTCCTGTTCCCCTTGAATACGTATAAAACTTGAAACAACTGCCGGTGTGTCAAATACTGATTTTGGCACACCGGCAATATTTTTGTAGGTGTTTCGTGCGGGATGTCCGGTTAGTGGACCAATCTCGAAACTTTATTATATCATGGTTGTTTACTAAGTATATGAATTCATTATCCACTATATCTAAATATCTGCTGATATTCGGATTGGCCATTCCCTGTTGTATCAGTAATGATGCATACGCAACAACTGATACGGATACACCCGATTATCTTCATGTCAGTATGGACAGCGTCTGGCAGTACGACGGCTTTATGTCACAGCCTATGCCTGATGATGACACATGGTGGCAGACTTTTGAGGAACCGAAGCTGACACGTCTCATAGCGCTCGCTATGCAAAATAACTATGACGCCAAGGCTGCCTTTCATCGTATCAAGTCTGCGGAAGCGCAGTTAAAGTCCATATACTCCGGTTATTATCCGACGATACAGGCTAATATCGGCTTTACCGCCAACCGAGACTCCGGTATGGAGGAGAAACCGTATAGCGGCGGCGCCGAGCAATATTACTCCGCCTTAGGTATGACTGCTCAATGGGAGATTGATATTTTCGGCCGTATTGCGGCCAAAGCAAAGGTCGGAAAGGCTGATGTCAATATATCTCGGGTCGAGTATGACGCACTGATGGTCAGTCTCGCAGCTAATGTGGCTCTTCAATATTTTCAGGCTATAATGTACCAGCGGCAGATACAGATAGCCGAGGCTCATATCGAATCCCAGAAAGATATATCGAACATTGTGGAAGCCAAATTTAATGCAGGTCTGGTGTATGCTCTCGATGTGTCTCAGACACGTTCCGTTCTTCTGACAACCAAAGCGGCCTTACCGGACCTTAAGGTCAAACACCGTACGGCCATCAATACATTGGCTACTCTCTGCGGCACCTCCGCTGCCGATATCAATTCTTTTTTGCCTGAAGATATAATGTTGCCCGATGCCCCGTATTTACCCGGTGCCGGCTGCCCGGCAGACCTGCTCAGACGTCGCCCGGATATCGTTAAGGCCGAACTGCAGCTGGCGCAGCTTTCCGCACGTTTAGGTATCAGCAAAAAGGAATTCCTCCCGACTTTGAGTTTGAGTGCAGACCTGCATGTATCTTCACACAGTTTAAGCAGAATGTTCACTCACGACGCTTTTGAATTTGTTATAGCACCGACGCTCACCTGGACTATATTTGACGGTCTTGCACGTGAAAAGGGTATTGTAGCAGCCCGTGAAAATCTTGAATCGGGAATTCAAACATATAATATGACTGTTTCTTCGGCCGTAGCAGATGTTAATAACGCCATGTCAGGAATAGATGCCTCGCGTGAGAAACTCTCTATAATAGAGGATGTGGTCGATGAGTATAGAGTTATGCTCAAACTTGCGCTTGAGCGGTATAAACTCGGACTCTCGGATTATACGGATGTCGCAAATGCGCAGGAACAGCTCCTTACGGCGCAGACTAACCGTGTCACCGCCAAGTATCAGACCCTTGCGGTGTTAGTACAATTATACCGTGCCCTCGGAGGCGGATGGAATGTCAATTGATTCCGCACCGGTACAAAATAACCTTATAGAAGATGAATAAAGAACGTAACACCGCTGTTATAGCGACTCTTTTCATGTTAGCGACCTCTATTTTAGTGTCGTGTGACGGGAACAAGAGAGGTGATAAGGAGACTGAGGATACACCGGTCATAGACGTAGCGATACCAATAGTCAAATCGGTAGTTCTTTCACGCCCCTACCCGGCTTCAATTTTATCGGATAGTCAGGCCGATGTCGTGGTCAGAGTCGATGGTCAAATCACCGGTAAGTTTTTTGAAGACGGAGCCTATGTCAGAAAAGGGCAGAAACTCTTCACGATTGAGACAACCAAGTATGTGGCCTCCGTTGATGAAGCCAAGGCTACATTGGCCAATGCAAACAGCAGTCTCTCATACGCTGACAACAGGTTGCAGGCGCTTGAGGAGGCTTTCAAATCGAATGCAGTGTCAGAAATGGACGTTATGCAGGCACGTGATAATAAGATGCAGGCTCTTGCTTCTGTTAATTCCGCTCGCTCAGCATTACGTATTGCTCAGCTCAATTATGATTATTGTACTGTAGTAGCACCGGTAAGCGGACGTATAACCTCCTCTCTTTATGATGTTGGAGCCTACGTCGGAGGAGAAGGGTCACCAGTCACAGTCGCTTCTGTTTATGATGAGAATAATCTCTCTGTCACATTTGAAATCGAGGATGCTCAATATTCTCTACTCGCGGCCAACGGGATTGCCATAGGCGATTCACTGATGAATAATGTCCCGTTGTCGCTTGACGGAAACGACAGGCCCTCAGTATTCGCAAGACTGTATTATGTCTCTCCGGCTGTCAGCAGTTCCACCGGCACATTGCGTCTTAAGGGTCGTATCGCTGACAATTCGGGAGCATTGCGTCAGGGAATGTATGTCAAGGCACACCTCCCCTATGCCTCGGTAGATAATGGTATTTTGGTCAGAGACGCGTCTATCGGTACTGACCAATCCGGCAAGTATCTCTATGTCGTTGGCGATTCGGACTTAGTGCAGTACCGCCATATCGAAGTCGGTGAGTTGTATGAAGACACTCTTCGTCTCGTCACCAAAGGGATAAAGCACGGAGAACGTTATGTCACCGAAGCGATGCTCAAAGTCAGACAGGGACTCCGCGTAAAACCTGTTATCCAGTCACCGGTTAAAACGAAGTAACAATGTTCTCACAATTTTTTATCCGGAGACCGATTTTCGCTATCGTAATAGCCATACTGATGGTTATTGCAGGGTGTATGACGGTCTTCACTCTCCCGATTGCCCAATATCCTGACATTACTCCCCCCACTGTGATGGTCTCGGCATCCTATCCCGGTGCAGATGCGGCTACGGTAGCCCGTACTGTCGGTGTACCTGTCGAGGAACAGGTCAATGGGGTTGAGGGTATGATGTATATGAGCAGTAATTCCGGTTCGGACGGGTCATATCAATTGACCGTTACATTCGAGACCGGTACGGACCTGGATGAGGCTGCCGTCGAGGTGCAGAATCGTGTCCAGCAGGCGCAGGCAACCCTACCTACAGCTGTCAAGGAACAGGGTATCAGCGTTAATAAGAATTCTTCCAACAATGTCATGTTTGTCGCGTTGGAGAGTGATGACCCCAATCTGTATGATGCGACATATCTGACCAATTACGCTCAGCTGAATCTTATAGACCCGCTGACTCGTGTCGCCGGGGTTGGTGGAGTAACAGCCTTCGGTGGGGGTGAGTATTCCATGCGTATCTGGCTTGACCCGGCCAAGATGGCTGCCCGAGGTTTGACTCCGCAGGATGTTATAA
>CAMWRB010000177.1 GCA_947176545.1 uncultured Porphyromonadaceae bacterium | reverse complement strand
TCCTCAAAGTATCCCTTGAGAGTACTTATGGCTCCGGTGAAAGGACCCTTCTCATGGACGAACATTTCACTGTCGATTTTACCTTCGGGAATGGCACCGCAGTTGACCGATATATATTTCTTATGCTTGCGCGCACCCGACGAATGGATGATGCGCGGGAAGAACTCCTTGCCCGAACCGGACTCACCGGTCACAAGCACCGACAGGTCCACCGGGGCAACCTTGATGGCCCGCTCGATTGCGTTAATCAGTGCCGGGGAATTTCCAACGATTGAGAACCGCTGCTTGACCTGCAAGACATCCGCCGGTATGGTATTGTTATCACTCATCTTTCTCATTTTTAAGATTATCTGTCAGGAGGGCGGTAAAGGTTGCGGCACTCATGCCGGGCAGCACATCCGCCAGCGGCAGTTGCGAGACTGCGCTCGCCAGACTCTCCTCCGTGGCTCTGACACCCTCCAGAGCCTGACATATCATACTCTCCACATCACCCGACATGAAGAAGTCACCTGTCAGGCTGACGTTGCGCACACTCTCATCCGAAGGATTGATGTCATACTCGACACAGAACTCTCCCAACCCCGGCACACGTGCCTGACTGACAACACGACGGGCATTTCCGCACATTCCGGTGCGCCTGCGGCCGTCATGTATCCGCATGAATGCGGGGTCGTAGTATCCGCTCTCTATCTCCTCAACCTCAGCTATATCAGAGGCTGAAAGCAGATACGGTTCGCCCGTTGTAATCTTATCTACGATATAACGTTCGAAATCTTCGGGAGACAATCCTATTCCCTCGCGCCGCAGACAGGTGACACGCATTGGTACGGATTTGACTCCCTTAGACTCCAGTTTACCTTTCGAGGGGGTCAGCGCGTGCGCCAGATGAGCCGGGTCAAAGTCATACAGCATCGTGCCGTGGGCTATACAACGTCCCGGCAGATGATAGAACGCATTGCCCGACACTTTCTTATCACCGATGGTAATATCATTGCGTCCTGTCGCCTCGGCGGATATGCCGAGGTCGCGGAGTGCTGACGCTATCATAGATGTGTAACGCCTGAACTCTCCCTGCACATCGTCACCCGAGGTGATATATGAGAACATAAAGTTGGAACGGTCGGCAAAGACACTCCCGCCGCCGCTGCGCCGCCGCACGACATCGATACCGTTGTTGCGACAGTATTCGAGATTGACCTCCTTGTCAATCTCCTGATTGCGACCGCAAATCACCGTCGGGTCTACCTGCCACGAGAAAAAGTAATCACCCGCGGGCAACCGCCGGGCCACCCACTCCTCAAGAGCCAGAAAAAACGGCAGCCGTCTCCCCGACAAATCCGTATCACTATCAAACCGTATATGTCTCATAAACTTATTCCCGCAATACACTCACCCCCACAACTCCCCCCGACTCACAAAGATATAAAAACTCCCCCAATCTACAAAGTCCCTGACCCGGACACACTCCATAAACCTCTCTATACCGGGCAAACCGCATGGCCTGTGGATTGTTAATATTGTACGGACTAAAAGATTATAGATATTATGGATACAATCGGAGATAAGAAATTAGTGAATGAGTTTGAAGAGAAAGTACGTCAGGATTTGGTCAGATTTCTGCAGGATAAGGGTGCGCTCGACGCACACGTGCCCGAATGTCCCGATGTCGAGGAGAGATGGGCGGAGATAGCCCGCGCTTACCTCCCGGACGGGGCACGGGAGTTTCAGAAATACCCGGTCGTATCGCTCGGATGGATTATGTTTATCGGTATGGCCATGGCTTACTACTGGGACACCGACTGGGAGAAATACTCCAAGGAGACCGGCCTGTACGAGGCTATACGTGACCGCAAGGGTTATGATATGATTGATGAGGTGGTAGTGCAGGATATCCTCGGATACAAAGATGAGGCCGCCGAGAAAGTCACCGAACTTGTGGCGGAGTGTGCCTCACGTGTCGACAGCCTGCTGCGCCACGAACAGGTCGAGCCGGGCACACAGACAGCATTCGGATGCTACATCGCCGCGCTACATCAGCTCTACCTCGTCGGAATGGCCATGCAGCTCAATGCACTCGGCTATCACATGACACCTTACGGTGGAGCCAATTGATTTATGTCATTCCGCAGCATTCACAGCGTAAATTTGGGATTCTTAGCATTTTTTGCTACTTTTGTCAGCAAATGCAGACTTTCTCATCAATACATCAGCAACTGGCACCGGAACTCGAACGGATGAACGACATCATCCGCCGGACATTGCACACCTCTAATCCGTTGATGAATAGCGTCGTGACCAACTATCTGCGCACAAAAGGCAAACAGATACGCCCGATGCTCGTCATACTCAGTGCAAGGTTTTTCGGTGAGGTCAATGACGCTGTCCTCCACGCCGGGGCAGCCCTCGAAATGCTTCATAACGCCTCGCTGATACATGATGACGTCGTAGACAATACCGAATTGAGGCGCGGACTCCCCACCATCAACGCTGTCGAGGGAAATCATATCGCCGTTCTGGTCGGAGATTTCTTCGTCAGCAACGCACTGGCGGCCGGAATCGCAACGGGGCATCTGCAGGTCATATCCGCGCTGTCTGCGCTCGGAAAAGAGCTGTCCATAGGAGAGATTGACCAAATCAGCAATGTCCGCGAACACAATTTTGACGAAGAGTCATATATCGCCATGATACGCAAGAAGACGGCATCACTATTCATCAATTGCGTGGATATGGGAGCAACCACCGTCGGAGCCACACCACAACAGATTGAACCTCTCAAAAGGTACGCCGAGTTGCTCGGACTCTGCTTCCAAATCCGGGATGACATCTTCGACTATTTTGACGACCCCAACATCGGAAAGCCGACGGGAAATGACCTGCGCGAAGGCAAGGTGACACTCCCTCTCCTCTATGCGCTCAACAATGCTCCCGATGTCGCCTTGCGCGATAAATATAAGGATATATTGCGCCGAGATGACCTCGACGAGGAGATGATACAGCAACTCATAATGTTCGCCAGAGAAAACGGTGGAATAGAGTATGCCTGCGACACCATGCGCACCATGCAACGCCGGGCTGCCGAAATACTGACTGTCTATCCCGATACCCGGTGGCGTCAGGCTTTCGAAGACCTGTTCGAGTTCATAATATCACGCCAGCACTGACACGCCAACATTATGTTGCGACATCACCTCATCGATAATGTCTGCGAGGCCGGATGTGACGAGGCCGGACGCGGCTGCCTCTGCGGACCGGTTTTTGCAGCCGCAGTAATCCTGCCACCGGACTTCTGTTGTGATGCCCTCGACGACAGCAAGAAACTCACCGAACATCAGCGCGACATGTTGCGCCCCGTCATCGAACGTGAGGCTCTCGCATGGGCTGTCGCCACGGTCTCAGCCCGGGAAATCGACCAAATCAACATACTCAATGCCTCGATTCTGGCTATGCACCGCGCCCTGGGCCAACTCATCGACCGGGAGAACGCCGATATAGGCCACATCATCGTCGACGGCAACCGTTTCAAACCTTTCCGAGACATACCTCACACAACCGTTATAAAGGGTGACGGCAAGTATATGAGCATTGCCGCCGCCTCGATTTTAGCCAAGACATACCGTGACGCGGAGATGAGACGTCTCGACGCTCTCTATCCGGGATACGGTTGGGG
>CAMWRB010000176.1 GCA_947176545.1 uncultured Porphyromonadaceae bacterium | reverse complement strand
ATTTACCTCGTTGAAGCGGACAATGACCGCAACAACAGCTCACGTGACGGAGACCTCTTCCCCGGCAGCGGTGGCGTATGCAGCTTTACGGAGAATATCTCTCCCTCATTCATAGACTGGAACAACCGCAACACCGGTTACAGCCTTGAAGAAATCAGACGCAACTTTGACGGCACAGTATCATTCAATTGCATATCAAATGAAGGTAAGGTGATGGAGGGTGTCGATATCGCAGTTCCGGCTATCGAAATTGTCGCTTCAGCTCCCGAGGCCATTACTGTCCGTTTCCCCGAGATTGAGAATGCTACCGAATATTTCGTATCAGCATTCCCGGTTGCCAAATTTGACGGCACTTTCGTAAACGAATATGTAGAGGGCTACTATTATCATCCGGCAGTCGCAGCCGACGGCTACGTCACCCTCACTATCGAGGGCCTCACCGAGGGCGAGACTTACGGTATTATGGCTTACGCCGCCAACGGTGTGAACGCATCACGTACTGCCGCTCCTTTCTATGCCTCAACTATCGCAAACACATTCGAAAATGCACGTACCGACATCTTCGCATGGTTGCCCGAGAACAACGACTCCGACGAAGTCATCATCAACTGGATGCCCGTCGCCGGTGCTACCGACTACGAACTTTCCATCATACAGCGTGCGCCCGAAACCACAGCTGAAGCGATAGCCGACGAGCAGAACACGTTTACCGGCAATCAGATGCCCGACGGGTGGGAGACCAACGGAGACTACGACAACCGTGCCAAATATTGCGGTCAGGAGACTCCCTCCATGCAACTGGCATTCCCTGGTGCGTATATCATATCTCCTCTATACGAGCATCAGATTAAGAACGTTTCATTCTGGGCACGCAACAGATTTACTGAAAACCTCTGCAACCTCGACATCTACGGTCTCCGTGCGGACGGCTCGATGCAGCTCGTGAAATCTGTCACTGACCTTTCCAACAAGGGTGGTGAATACAGTATTGACTTCCCTGCCGGAATGTATGGCGTGAAGTTCGTATACTTCTTTGCTTCGACCGGTCTGGACTGCAATATCGATGACATCAATATCGCGTTTGCCGACTCATTCAGTGACACCCCCGTCACCGGTCTTGATGTGAATATCAAGAACGAGACAACCGCTATTGTCACCGGTCTGAAGAATGATACCGAGTATATCGCTTACGTCACTCCGAAACGTGGTGAGGAGAGCGGTCTGCGCTCCAACGAGCTCATATTCACTCTCTCAGGACTCTCAGTCAGCGGCGTTGAGGAAATCAGCGGTGAGTCTGGCATGGCATCAGGATTTATGCTCAATGCCGGCACAATCATCCCGACAGGCAACGGGTCTTACAGCATCTTCGCTGTAGACGGCACTTGTATCGCCCGTGGTATCACCGGTGCATATACCCTACCGCAACACGGACTGTATATCGTATCAACCGAAGGAAAATCTCACAAAATCTGCTGGTAACCGATAATAATCATAACCTGAACTAACTCTATATGACCCGACGGGACAATTGCCCGTCGGGTCATAATATTTTGGCATAACTATGCTATTCAGCATTTTTTTTGTACCTTTGCAGTTGAAAATAATTGAAGCTGAAATATGCAGAATATTCGCAATATCGCCATCATAGCTCACGTCGACCACGGCAAGACAACATTGGTCGACAAGATGCTGCTTGCCGGTCACCTATTTCGTGACAATCAGACCACAGGCGAGCTGATACTCGACAACAACGACCTCGAACGGGAGAGAGGTATAACCATCCTGTCCAAAAACGTTTCTATCAATTATAAGGAAACCAAAATCAATATAATCGACACTCCCGGGCATGCTGACTTCGGCGGTGAGGTAGAACGTGTGCTGAATATGGCCGACGGTTGCCTGCTGCTCGTAGACGCATTCGAAGGCCCTATGCCACAGACACGCTTTGTGCTTCAGAAAGCTATTCAGATGGGCCTGAAACCGGTCGTGGTGGTCAATAAGGTGGACAAGCCCAACTGCCGTCCCGATGAGGTCAATGAGATGGTATTCGACTTGATGTTCAATCTTAACGCTACCGAGGAGCAACTGGACTTCCCCACCATTTACGGTTCAGCCAAGCAGAACTGGATGTCCACCGACTGGCGTAAGCCTACTGAGGATATAACCGCTGTCCTTGATGCCATCATAGATTATATTCCGGCTCCCACGCAGCTCGAAGGCGACCCGCAGATGCTCATCACCAGCCTCGACTTCTCTTCATACGTCGGACGTATCGCAATCGGACGCGTGCATCGTGGAACGCTACGCGAGGGTATGGACGTGGCCCTGTGCAAAAAGGACGGTTCCGTCATCAAACAGCGCATCAAGGAGCTCCACACATTCGAAGGCATGGGACGCAAGAAGGTTGAGGAGGTTTCCTCCGGCGATATATGTGCCATTGTCGGCTTTGATAATTTTGAGATAGGTGACACAGTCTCACTCCTTGAAAATCCCGAACCCCTGCCACGCATCGCTATCGATGAGCCGACGATGTCCATGACCTTTACCATCAACGACTCACCCTTCTTTGGCAAAGATGGCAAATATGTCACTTCACGCCATATAGCCGAACGCCTCGAAAAGGAGCTGGACCGCAATCTGGCCCTGCGTGTGGAGAAGAGCGGCAACGAGGATAAATGGACGGTCTTCGGACGAGGTGTGCTGCATCTCTCCATACTCATCGAGACAATGCGTCGTGAGGGCTATGAACTGCAGGTCGGACAGCCTCAAGTCATCATCAAGGAGATTGACGGCGTCAAATGTGAACCGGTCGAGTCACTTACCATCAACGTTCCCGAAGAATACTCATCGAAAGTAATCGATATGGTGACACGCCGCAAGGGAGACATCGTCAGCATGGAGACTCAGAATGACCGTATCAACATCGAATTCACCATACCCTCCCGCGGCATCATCGGATTGCGCAACAACATATTGACGGGAACGGCCGGCGAGGCTATCATGGCGCACAGATTTCTGGAGTATCAGCCCTGGAAAGGTGATATAGACCGTCGTACCAACGGCTCTCTCATAGCACTTGAGGCCGGAACAGCCTATGCATATGCTATCGATAAGCTTCAGGACCGCGGCCGCTTCTTTATCTTCCCCCAGGAAGAGGTATATGCAGGTCAGGTGGTAGGTGAGAACGCCAAAGACAATGATATTGTGGTCAATGTCACAAAGTCTAAGAAGCTTACCAATATGCGTGCATCCGGAGCAGATGACAAGGCCCGCATTGTGCCTCCGGTGGTATTCTCTCTCGAAGAGGCTCTCGAATATATCAAGGAGGACGAATATGTGGAGGTAACCCCTCATCATATCCGACTTCGCAAGATTATCCTCGACGAACTCGAACGCAAGCGCGCC
The DNA here is from genome assembly GCA_947176545.1 of uncultured Porphyromonadaceae bacterium. Lineage (GTDB taxonomy): Bacteria > Bacteroidota > Bacteroidia > Bacteroidales > Muribaculaceae > Lepagella. Next base: position 293 of record CAMWRB010000176.1, on the reverse strand, counting down.
AACCGCTGAATGTCGCGAAGCGACTACATTTAGATATGATTGTTAAAATACCTTTAATTCAAAACAATATACTACCTGCCGGTGTTATATTTACAAAAGGAGGATAAAAGACTCTCCCTCGGCGCGAAGCCGATTTTGTAGAGTAATCCGGATAAAGTTTAAAGGAGGTACGCCCCACAAGGCTTACCTCCTTAATTTTTCATTTTCATATTAGAAAATTCTATCGATGTGTATTTAAATATATTGCTGTCCGATAAAACTTAAAGATGGCAAAAATATATGGCTCGAACACT
>CAMWRB010000175.1 GCA_947176545.1 uncultured Porphyromonadaceae bacterium | reverse complement strand
CATTATAACAATCCCTCGTTCGGCTACGGAGGTTACTGCCTGCCCAAGGACAGCAAGCAGTTATTGGCAAATTATGCCAATGTGCCGCAGAACATGATGAGCGCAATAGTGGAGAGCAACAGAACACGTAAGGACTTTATTGCAGACCAGGTATTGAAGAAGGCCGGTTACTATCATTATTGTGCCAATAATTCATACGATAGCGGTCGTGAAGGGGAGTGTGTCATCGGAGTGTACAGATTGACAATGAAGAGCAACTCGGACAATTTCAGGCAAAGTTCGATACAGGGAGTAATGAAGCGCATCAAAGCAAAAGGGGCGACGGTCATAATATATGAACCGACGTTGCCGGACGGCTCAACCTTTTTCGGAAGCCGTGTCGTCAATAACCTGTCAGAATTCAAACGTATCAGCAATGCTATAATTGCCAATCGTACGGATGAACAATTGTCAGATGTTATATCCAAAGTCTATACCAGAGATTTGTATGGACGTGATTAATGGCCTGTCTTTCAAGAAATGAAAAATATAAAATAATATAATGATAATGGAACAGACTGTATTGGTGACCGGTGCGACAAGTGGTATCGGACGTGCATGCGCCGAAACATTTCTCGGTGCAGATTACAGAGTAATCGTAACAGGCAGACGACTCTCCCGGTTACATGATATTTTCGAGAAGTATGGCGAACGTTGCCATATTCTGGCTTTTGATGTGCAGGACCGTAAAGCATCAGAGGAAGCGATAGCCTCACTCCCTGCCGAATGGCAAGATGTGGATGTGCTGATTAACAATGCCGGGTTAGCGTTAGGCCTTGAACCGGAATACGAAGGAGATTATACGGACTGGGACACGATGATAGATACTAATATCAAAGGATTGCTGACCATGACACGACTTATTGTTCCGACAATGGTAAAGAGGAACAGGGGACATGTCATCAATATAGGGAGTGTGGCCGGAGATGCGGCATACGCCAATGGAAATGTCTATTGTGCGACGAAGGCGGCTGTCAAGAGTATCACGGACGGTCTGCGTATAGACGTGGCTTCGACACCCATACGCGTGACTCTGCTGAAACCCGGACTTGTTGAAACCAATTTCAGTAATATTCGTTTTCATGGTGATGATGAGAGAGCCGACAACGTCTATAAGGGGATTGTCCCTCTGACAGGGCAAGATATTGCAGATGCCGCACTATATGCGGTACAGGCTCCCAATCATGTTCAGATAGCTGAAATGTTGATTCTCGCCACCCATCAGGCAAGTGGAAGTGTTATCTTCCGCCAAGGATAAGAAAGTGAAGTATGTCCACAGGTAGAATTGAATTTTCATCTAAATTCGGTATCATAGCCGCTACGGTAGGTTCCGCAGTAGGTCTGGGCAATATATGGCGTTTCCCATACGAAGCAGGCACACATGGTGGAGGAGCATTTCTGATATGCTACATCTTCTTTGTGTTTCTGATAGGTGTCCCTACGATTTGCGCGGAGTTCACAATGGGTCGTGCGGGACGTATCGGAATTCCGGGTGCTTATCGTCTGGGTCACAGCTCGCGTAAGTGGGATTTCATCGGCTATGGCGGTATTTTGGCAGCGTTTCTGATATTGGGATTCTATGCTGTGGTAGCCGGGTGGACGTTTGAATATATTCTCGAATCGGTAACCGGGGCTTTCAGAGATACTACTTCGGAAATACGTCATGCCCATTTTGAGGATTTCATAAGCGGATGGCGTGCTGTCTGCTGGACAATCCTGTTTCTTCTCGTCAATGCGGCCGTCTCTTTAGGTGGTGTTCAGAAAGGGATAGAGCGTGTGAGCAATATATTGATGCCGCTGCTGTTTATTATTCTTATAGCTTTCTGTATAAATTCATTATTTATGCCGGGATTCGGTGACGGAGTATCCTTCCTGTTTCATCCGGATTTCAGCAAACTGACACCGGATGTGATACTAAGCGCTTTAGGGCAAGCCTTTTTCTCACTCTCTTTGGGAATGGGCTGCCTGATTACGTATGCAAGCTATTTCTCGGATAACACACCCCTTGTTAAAACGGCGGGGCAGATTGCGATATTGGATACATTGGTAGCCATACTTGCCGGAATCATAATCTTTCCGGCCGTATTCAGTTTCGGCATGTCACCGGCAGAGGGTCCTACCCTGGTATTTGAAGTGCTTCCGGGTATTTTCAATCAAATGCCTGGAGGCAGCATCTGGAGTACATTGTTCTTTATTCTCCTTGCAGTTGCATCACTCACTTCCATAATTTCCGTCAGTGAGATTGTAGTCGCATTTTTGAGCGATGAAATCAAAATATCGCGGACCACAGCCACGTGGGTTCTGACAGCTGTGACTATAGTGACCTCAACACTATGCTCACTATCATTCGGACCACTAAAATCCACTAACCTTTTCAATATATTCGACTATGTGTCAAGCAATATATTAATGCCGTTAGGAGGAATTGGAGTGTGTCTGTTTGTCGGATGGAAGATGAAGATTGAAGATGCGATAGGGGAGTTGCACCAAAAGACCGGCGTACCTATGTGGCTTGTCAAAATCATACTTCTAATCATCAAGTATGTTGCACCTATCTGCATACTGACGGTATTTCTTGCCGGATTGCTCTGACCCTTCATGTTCTAAGACACTGCATAGAAGGGTTCACTTGAATATTCTTCATCATTTTCCCAATAAAAGCAGACATCAGTGTGGTAAATAAACAGTACTGCACTGATGTCTGATTTTATCGTAATTAAGGCGAATTCAACCTATTCTGTGCAATGCCTCAAGCAGTCTTTCACGGGGACAGGCGTAATTCAGACGAATATAATCGGAATCGCCATATATACCTCCCGGACTCACTCTGACCTTACACTTATCAAGTAGATGCAAGGCCATAGCGTCACCGTTCATGCCGGATGCACTCACATCAATCCACGCAAGATATGTAGATTCCGAATCACAAACCTTCCAAGCCGGAAGATTTTTCATTATAAAATCAGTCAATACTTCAAAATTTTCATCAAGATACATATTTAGGGCATCCAGCCAATCTTCACCTTTATCATAAGCAGCTGTCACCCCACAGACACCGAGGGGATTTAAATCAAGTACTTCATTGGATTTGAGAGCGAAGGATATATCAGTTCTCAGTCTACGGTCCGGACAGATAATGTTGGCATTCTGCAAGCCCGCTATATTGAATGCCTTACTTGGAGAACAACAAATGATTGCATTCGGGTCAATAGTGGCATAAGGCACATAATCGGTTGCATTACGTGTGAGTTCACAATGTATCTCGTCACTGATGACTGTAACCCCGTTGCGGCAACATATATCCCTGATTGCTTCCAGTTCGTTCTCCGTCCATATACGACCTGTCGGATTATGGGGATTACAAAGCAACAATACTTTATTTCGCTCATCAGAAGCCAATAACTCAAGATTTTCAAAGTCAATTTCGTAACTGAATGTCCTGTCTGTGATATTGACTCTGGTGAGAGGATTTGAAATAACCTGACATCCTGTATTCTTAATTGCCCCGAAGAAACAATTATATGCAGGGGTCTGTAATATGACACCATCGCCCGGATGTGTCAGAGCCTTAATAATCGCTGTCACGGCAGGAACGACGCCTATGGTAGTCAGAATAGTGTCACGTGCTATGGCCCAGTCATGTCGGCGTTTAAACCATGACATTATAGCATTATAGTAA
>CAMWRB010000174.1 GCA_947176545.1 uncultured Porphyromonadaceae bacterium | reverse complement strand
ATTCAGTCACTACATAATTGGTCTGAAAACGGGTCGTCACGACACCTGCACCGGGTGTAAGAACAGGTTTAATCTTGTTCATACCTTTGTTTGTGGTTGCAAGCATGGCGAGGAATGATATACCGCCTTCACTCTGAGAACTACCATAGACAAAATCATGCTGACCACCGACACTTGAGAAGATTTTGGTACCTATACTATCGGCACAAATCTGTCCTGTAAGGTCGATTTCGAGACATGAATTTATAGACATCACCTTAGGATTTTGAGCTATGATAAACGGATTGTTGGTCCATGCCACATCCTTAAATACCATATCCTTATTGTGATTCATGTAGTCATATAATTTACGGCTGCCGAGAGCGAGAGACGCTACCGATTTACCGGGCATCACCTTCTTTTGTGAATTGTCGATAACACCTTTCTCCAACAGAGGAAGTACGCCGTCTGTCATGGCTTCGGTATGCAATCCCAAATGTTTATGATGCTCAAGAGCGCGTATAACAGCATTGGGAATACCACCGACACCTATCTGAAGTGTCGCACCATCCGGTATCAATTCCGCGATATAATTACCGATATTAATCTCCTTTTCTGTAGGTATTGCGGTAGGCACCTCGACCAACGGGTCATCTACCATTACGGCTGCAGAAAGTTGCGCGAGATTAATCACGGAATCACCATAGCTGAAAGGCATCTGAGGGTTAATCTGGGCTATGACACACTGCGCACATTCTACGGCTGACACTGCAAGGTCTGCAGAAACGCCATAGCTTACATTACCATGCTCGTCGGGCATCGAACAGTTGATTAACGCCACATCAACCCGACAGGTTCCGTCACGGAATAATGCGGGAACCTCTCCGAGAAAACGCGGAGTCATCGTGCCATATCCTTTGGCTATCCATTCACGCACATTATTGCTGACAAACATACTGTCGACAAGGAAAGAATCCTTATATTCCTCGCGACAATATGGTGCAGGACCTTTCGTGACACAAAAACCCTGATATATCGTAACGTCACGCAATTCATCTCCCCGGTCCGCCATAGCCTTGACAAGGACTTCGGGAACACTTGTTGAACCTTGTATGAATACGTGGTCGCCGCTTTCTATCAGCTTGACAGCTTCTTCTGCCGTCATATATTTTATTTTATCACTCATCTTATTGATTTTTGACGTCTCCGTAAACATCATTAAATGCTTTCAGGCGCTTTGCAAGAAGTTCGAAATCTTCGTCACTGCATACCGTTGATACAGTCACACGCACACCATTCTGTTCCGAGCCGGTTGAAGGTAATGAGATTGTGGAGATACCGTGCATGAGAAGTTTCTCCTGCAATTCTCCACCCTCCATATCTTTATATCCTACAGTGAAGAAGAAACCGTCCGAAATAGGTTTGTCACCATCAATACTGTAGACTATATGAAATCCGTTGTCCGTAAAGAGTTTTTTCATCAATCCGGCGCGACGTCCGTATTCAGAGGTATGACCTACAAAATCAAGTTCACCCTTGACGGCCGCCTCAAGCATAGCAGCCATAGCATACTGAGAAGCGTGCGATGTGCCCGAAGAGGAACAGTATAATACACCATATATATATGCGTCACCAAACGCCGGCATCTCATAGAAACTCTCGAAGAATGGATAATGACGTGAAAACACTTTGTCACTCATACACACGATGGCTATACGCTGACCGGCATAGCTGAATATCTTGGATGCCGATACAAGCAGTATATAGTTATCCGTATATTTTGCAACAGTTGGAATATATGGAGGCTCATAGGGTTTGGAGAAATCCTTTCTGAAATCCATGCCCAGATAAGCCATATCCTCCATCACAATCACATCATGTTTGGTCGCCATACGCCCGATAATCTCCAATTCTTCATCTGTAAGATTGGTCCATGCGGGATTGTTGGGATTGGAATAAATCATAGCGGTAATCCGACCGGAGGCCATTTCCTCTTCAAGCTTGGCTTCGAGTGCTTTACCGCGGTAATTGTATATATCGAATGACTGAACATTCATACCAAGCAACTTCGCCTGATGACGTTGAGCCGGAAAACCGGGGTTGATGATAAGCATTGTGTCGCGTTCCGCAAGGCGTTGTTTCAGAAGCAACATCAATGTAAAGGAGCCTTGCATGGAGCCAACCGTGGGAACGATACAATGAGCCGGAACATCAACGTCCATAAAGGCTTTCAGAAAGTCCGAGCCGGCTTGCTTCAGTTGTGGGATACCACCTATATCCGGATATTTGTTGGCCACTCCGTTATTGAGGGCCGCACACTCGGCGGCTATGCCGATAGCTTCCGCAGGCAGGCCCGGATTACCCAGTTCCAGATGAATACATCTCTCACCGGCCTCACGCTCCATAGCCATAGATACCGATACTATCTGACGGATGGTGGCTGAGGTGATATTGGGTATCTCCAGATGGGCGAGAACATTATCAAGAACACTTTTCTCTAAAGGATACATACTGCTTGATTTTTACTTGGTTGACATTTCCCATCCTGCCCTGAAGGCTTTCAGATTGGACTCTACTATTGACTCACCTTTACGTCCGAACACCTCGCGGATTCCATTCTCGATTTTTTCCTTCTCAAGACCCTTTACGTGTGGAGCACACGCTCCGAGGAGCACCATGTTGGCGCTACGGACAGAGGCGACCTCTTTGGCGACACTATCCATATCAAAAGCAACCACATTGGGATGCGTGCCCAACTCTTCCATCAAAGCCTCTTGTTCGGGATAATTATCTATGTTTATAAACGGTACGGTATTTGTCACAATCCAACCTTCCGGAGAGAGGAACGGAAGATAACGCAATGCCTCCATAGGTTCAAGAGACACTATCAGGTCTGCGGTTCCCAATCCTATCAGGTCAGATGCTATAGGAGTGTCACTTATACGAAGATTGGACTGCACATCACCTCCGCGCTGCGACATGCCATGCACTTCTGCCTGTTTCAGATACATACCCTCATCCAGGGCGGCCGCACCGAGAATTGTTGCTATTGAAAGAATACCTTGGCCTCCAACTCCGGCCAATATTATATCGGTTTTCATTTGGTAATTACTGATTAGGATTATTTCTTTTGACTTGCATGACGACGTGCAGTCTGTATACACTCTCGACGTGACACTATCACGCTCAGACCTGGATAATCTATCTCCTCCTTGAAGAGTTTCTTCATCTCATCGACATTCTTGGGCAAAGCGTCGATGGTGCGTACATGAGCAGGTTGCGCTCCGAGGCCGAGACAGATATCCTCAATCTTGCCCGTACCCTGTGAATCCTGACCACCGGTCATACCTGTTGTCAGATTATCGGATATGATAACTGTGATGTTACTGTTCTCATTAATTGCATCAAGCAGACCTGTCATGCCCGAGTGAGTGAAAGTGGAGTCACCGATGATGGCTACTGCCGGGAACTGACCTGCATCAGACGCACCTTTGGCCATAGTGATTGAAGCTCCCATGTCCACTACTGTATCTATAGCGTTAAACGGTGAGAGGAAACCGAGAGTGTAACAGCCTATGTCACCGAACACTTTGGGACTTTCATACTCTTCAAGCGCGCCATTGAGGGCAGCATATACATCTCTGTGTCCACAACCCTGACAGAGAGCCGGGGGACGTGGTTTGGTCACCTGACTGTTAGCACGCACTTCCGCAGCCTCTGTGTCTTATACACCTCTTCCGAGCCCACGAGACTAGGCATGATGTCGGT
>CAMWRB010000173.1 GCA_947176545.1 uncultured Porphyromonadaceae bacterium | reverse complement strand
GCAAAGAAATGTGCAAGTGATTTCAAGGCAAATTGTAAATAAAAATATATAATTTATATGAAAAAATCTTTGAAAACAGGTGCGATACTTCTTGCGCTATTGTGTCTGGTCAGTTTGGATGCAAGTGCACAGAGAGTCAGGCATGACCGCGAGAAGATGCGACAGTGGAAGTCGATGGAGATAGGTCCGTGGGACTTTGCTCCCGGTTCATATTATGTCATATGGCATAACAAATATTCCGGTGGTAACGGTAACATATTGCATCCACGCTTCAAGGAGAGTCGTTCAGACGTGCAGATGGTAGGAACAGTAAGAACCGCTTCAGCTGCCTTACAGGAGTCAAAAAAGATATATGTCAAAGCCGAAGCTCTTGATATGAAAAGTATGGCAAAAAGGGATAAAACTGCACAGGCTGACCGTGTCGCAGATGTCGTTTATTCGGAGTTTAAAAGTGACTTCAAGAAGATGCAGGAACTTATCAACGAGGGTGTGACATTTGCATATGAGAAGTCGCACGGACAGCTGAAGCCGGAACTGGACGCGATTGTCATGGAGAATGACGTGATAACAGAGAGTATCAAATATCTTCATAAAACCGGTGTTGATGCCCAACTTGAAAATTCCCGGCGGAAAAAAGGTTACGAAGACTGCAAGGAAAGTATGCGAAAACTTGTAGCCAAAGTATACAGAATAAGTCAAATCGCTCAAACCCTCTATTGATATGGAAAGCATACTCTGTACTGGTACTGTTTTATGCACAATAGGGTTGCCAAGTGTAGACGAGTCTATGACCGCGCTAATTGGTGCTATGAGTGGCATTCCCCAATTCATGGATTCTACAGCCGGCATGGCCAAAATAGTTGGCAGTTGTATCGCTTTGGGTGTCGGTGCGAATGAGGCCTATATGATGATGTTAGGCAAACGTGGAATAGATGTGATGAAAATCCTGCGTATTGTCATCATATCATTATGTATAGCATTTAGTTCCAGTATCACAGGTGGATTGAGTTCTATTACTTCCCAAATTGAGGATGGTGCCCGGCAACAAGCGATAGAGAAAAGTAATGAGGTCGCATTGCAAGAGAGAGTGTTGGCGGAATTAAAGGCTCAATATCTTAACAGATTGCGTGCTATTCAGGACTCTGCACGTCAGGCTGAGAGAGCAGTGGAAATTGGCGATGACCCAAGTACACTTGAGTCTATAGCATATTCGGTCACTCACATGGGCGAATATATAGGTGATAAGTTAAAAGAGTTTGCTCTTGCAGCTGAGACGAAAATCAGCGAATGGGTAAATGATATTATCAGATTTATCGGTCAGATACTTTTTCAATGTACATTGTTCGGTCTATTATTGGCTCAAAAATGTTTTCTGGCAATTTTAGGGTGTTTTTGTCCTTTATTATTTGCTCTCTCTCTTGCTCCACCGTGGCGTTCGGCATGGAGTCAATGGATGGCTAAATATATCACTGTCGGTCTTTGGGGATGGGTTGCATATACGTGTCTCTATTATGTAGACTTCATATTCATGTATTGTATCAAACATGACCAGGAGGTATATATGCAACTCGGTGCAAATTCGGCAACATGGGAGCAGATAGGTACACTTGGTATGGAAGGTGTGGGCTCTGCATGTCTCTATGTCGTTGCATGTCTGATGGGTGTGAAGTTATTCTCATTCGTGCCCGAAGTAGCATCATGGTTGATTCCCGGAGGAGTATCGAGCGGTGCAGGTTCTATGGCCGCGGGTGCTGTAACCGGAGGTGCAGCTGCAGCTACAGGGGCAGCTCCCGGTGTAGCAAATGGAGTAGCCTCTTTTGCAGGTTCTGAAGCATCAATGGCGGGACAATTTGTATCAGAGGGTTTGTCCAAAGCTCATTTGGGGGAGTCTGCAATGAAAAGAACAGCGGATTCCATTTTAAAATAATTGAGTAATATTAATGAATCATGCTTATACAATCTTTAGCGACTAAAACAAAACTTGCACTCTTTACTGTACTGGCAACACTGATTGCCAGTACTGTAATCTGTATGTTCACCGTATATACGTGTGTGAATATGGTGACAGGTGAACGGGAGCAGATATATGTGCTGGATGGTGATATTCCGTTTCTTGCGGAGCGTGCTCAGCTTGAAGCTGACTTTGTGATGGAAGCAAAGGCTCACATACAGTTGTTCCACCACTATTTTTTTAATATGCCCCCGGATGACGATTATATAGAGTGGTCTTTGAATAAGGCAATGTATATGGCCGATGCGACAGCCCTGAAGCAAAAAAATGCTTTGACTGAAAAGGGATTTTACTCTGATTTGCTTTCAACATCTGCGGTGTGTACACTGACGTGCGACTCTATAATCTTTGATGAGCATTCTAAGGAATTTACTTATTACGGGAAACAGATGATAAAACGTCGTACCCGTTCACAAAGGAGGTCTCTGATAACATCCGGTAAAATCGAAAATACACCACGCTCCAGTAATAACCCTCACGGGTTGCTGGTCGTGAATTGGAAAACCATAGAGAATAAGGATTTGGCATATTGATATGAAACTTTTTAGAAAGCAAAAGGCGAAAATCAAGAGTCATGTTCAGGAAGCAGTGACTTATTTTATAAGTCCCGTCAGCAATTATATCGAGGGGAAATTCAGACTGTCTCTGCGCAGAAAGATTATCAACAGGAAAATGTCGCGCAGACCCAGGTATTATATGAAGCGTGTGTTGGCGTTATATGCTCTGATTTTCATTCTTACGGTTCTGACCGGTTTTTACGATTTCCGTCATAAGGAAGAAGAATATATACCGGAGGAAACTATTGCAGGAGTTGATGAGATTTTTAACCGGTATAACCATATTCAGAATATCAACAGAGCTGAAAGGGAGGTGAAACAGGAGATAGCAATCCACACATCCAATATTCTGAATGAGATTGACTCGTTGTTGCAAAAACCCAATAAGACAAAGGAGGATAGTGCCAAGATAAAGAGCGGATACCGACAGATTGAAGTAATACAAAGAAATATCAAGTAATCATGGTAAAGATTAATTTCAAACAACCGAAATATATACTCCCTATAGCTGCATTCATACCTATATGCTTTATTGCATATTTCATCGGAGATATGTTTGGCGGGGACGAAACAATCTATGTTGAACCCACTGACCAGATAAATGCAAATCTTCCGGAGGCAGCCGAGTCTCGGCATTTATCGAAAATGGATGAGATGAGTTCGAGATATAAAAATGATGACGAAGCTTTCACTGCAATAGGTTCATTAGGTCAAGAGATGGACTCTTTGGAACTGGTTGAGCAGGGATATTCGAATGCAGAGCTGGACAGAATAAATATGGAGGAAGCCGAAAGGATACGTCAGCAAAAGGAATTGGAGGAGTTGCAGAAGCAGCTTGCATCCTCACGAAGGAGGACAGAGTCTCCGTCTTACACATCCTCATATTATGAAGATGAAGATGATGATGACAGGTCTTATCAAGAAATGATAGCGAGAAGTAAGGAGCGAAGTGCCATTTTGCAACAGGCATTCGGGTCGTCTTCAGATGATGAGGAAAGAATCGAGCGTCAACGACGGGACTCTATCAGGTTAGTGCAGGAACAGCTCAGAGAAAACAATCGTCCTGCTGCAGTAATCAAATCACCGGCTACAAATTCCGACAGGTTTAATACCATCACCGGTGATGCCAATAGTCAGACAGATATGCTCATTAGAGCAACCATCGATGGTGCACCCAAAGCG
>CAMWRB010000172.1 GCA_947176545.1 uncultured Porphyromonadaceae bacterium | reverse complement strand
GCGACACCGTCACCGCAGTCGGTCATCCCGCTGTCTCTCCGGATGGTAAATATCTATATTTCACATCCGATATGCCCGGCGGTTACGGAGGAAAAGATATATGGCGCATTCAGCTCGATGAGCGTAAGGGTACGCTCGAAAATCTCGGTCCGCAGATTAATACCTCGGGTGATGAGATGTTTCCCTATATGCGTACTGACTCGCTCATGTACTTCTCATCCGACGGTCATCCCGGTTTCGGCGGACTTGACCTCTACAAGGCACAGCTTAACTCTACCGGCGACTTCTGGAGTGTGGAGAACATGGGGTTGCCGATGAATTCTCCCGGTGATGATTTCGGCATAACTTTCGGACCCGGTGAGTCAGGTTTCTTCTCCTCCAACAGAGGTGACGGTCGCGGATATGACCATATCTACTCCTTTGAGCTTCCGGAAATAAAGGTGACCATATCGGGATGGGTTGTCGACAAGGATGACGAGCCGGTGGCGAATGCCATCATCCGCATTGTAGGTGATGACGGCAGCAATCAGAAAGAGGTGGCCCGCGATGACGGCTCTTTCAAGTTCAACCTCAACCGAGGTGTAAAATATGTGATGATGGCCGGTGCTCCGGGTTATCTCAATGTCAAGCAGGAATTTGAGAGCGATATAGAGGAGGTGGATGCCGATTACGGCGTCGACTTCACACTTGCCGCTATATATAAGCCTCAGGTTATTGAGAATATTTTCTATGATTTCGACAAGGCCACATTGCGCGATGAGTCCAAGGCCGCCCTTGACGAGATGGCACAGATGCTTCGTGACAATCCCAATGTGACGATTGAGATGGGTTCACATACTGACCGAATGGGCACGGATGAGTATAATGACAAGCTCTCCGAGCGCAGGGCCAACAGTGTGGTGCAATATCTCATATCCGCGGGCATATCACCCGACCGACTGACCTACAAGGGTTATGGAGAGAAGCAACCGAAAACGGTCACGAAGCGGATTAACAAGGAATATCCGCAGTTTGAGGAGGGAACAGTCTTGAGCGAAGAATATATACTTACGCTCGACGAAGCCGACCGCGAAGCCGCCGACCAAATCAACCGCCGTACCGAATTTCAGGTTACATCCACGACTTACGACGTGTTTTGAGTAAATTAAGGTGCGTTTTTTGCGCTGAGTGTCGTGTCATTGCCAAAAAAGTATTAATTTTGCACAAAGAGCCTTTCATACTTTTATACAATGGATAATAAAGTCAAAGTCGACGGCCTGACATTTGTGCCGTATCTAACGCGTGATGAGATTCAGAAGCAGGTAGAGCGTATAGGTGAGTCACTGCGCAAGGACCTCGAAGGCAGTTCTCCGGTCTTTCTGTGTGTACTAAACGGTGCCTTTATCTTTGCAGCCGATTTAATCAGGGAGATAGGCATCAATGATTGCCGTGTCGCTTTTGTAAGATATGCTTCATACGAGGGTACATCCTCAACCGGCCATGTGCGTCAGCTCACCGGTCTGACGGAAGACATAACCGACAAGGATGTCGTCATTATCGAGGATATAGTCGATACAGGTCTGACTGCTCAGACAATGATAGAGGACATCAAGAAGAAAAATCCAAGGTCTGTAAGGTTCGTGACCCTGCTGCATAAGCCGGAATCCTCCAAGACCGGCTTCACTCCCGACTATGCGGCATTTGAAATTCCGCCGAAATTTATCATCGGTTATGGATTGGATTTGGATGGAAAGGTGAGAAATCTCAGGGATATATACGTAATAGAGGAAGAATAATGTTAAACCTGGTTCTGTTCGGTGCTCCCGGTTCCGGCAAAGGGACTCAAAGCGCCAAAATCATTGACCAATATGGTCTGTATCATATATCTACCGGTGAAGTGCTCCGCGACCATATAGCCCGTGGCACTGAACTCGGCAAGATTGCTGATACATATATCTCCAAGGGTCAGCTGATACCGGATGACCTTATGATACGTATTCTTGAAGATGTTCTCGATAATGAGGCGTCTGACAAGAAAGGTGTTGTATTCGACGGTTTCCCCCGCACCATACCGCAGGCTGTCGCTCTCAATGAAATGCTCACCAAACGCGGTTCTGACCTCCATGCAGTTATCGGACTTGAAGTGCCGGAGGAAGAGCTAATCGAGCGAATGCTTAACCGTGGCAAGGAGACAGGTCGTGCCGATGACAATCCGGAGACAATCAAGAATCGTCTTGAGGTGTATCACAACCAGACCCAGCCTCTCCAGGATTTTTATAAGAATGAGGGTAAATATATACCCATCAACGGCAGTGGCCTCGTAGATGAAATCTTCGATGAAATATCCGCGGGGGTTGAAAAAGCCACCGGCATACTACGCCGCAGCCGCAAGTAATTACTCTCCCGCTGTGGTGTATACTTCTATACTCTCAGCGCTCGCAGGCCTATAAAGACTGAAAATATTTAATTGCTGCGCAATAAAACTGAACTGCTTCGCACATCGGACATTCTTTCCCGTGGAAGCAGTTCAGTTTTGTAATTTATCCTCGGATTGGAGATAAGTTATCTTGCGATTTTCTTTTGTGAGGTGTTGTTATGCTGTTCTATATAGACGTCACCATGTTTCAGGTTATCTGTTGAGCGAAGTGCTTTCCCCGAAATATCGTAAATAGTTATGTCATTTCCGGATATTTGCGCATCAGGAAATACATTCTCTACACCGGTTTGGTCAATTCCAGCAATATTAAATCCCTCCCAGAACTTATTATCGGGACGGAAATGGAACGGTATCTGTTTAACTCTCACTATACATTTAGACTTGTCTACAGCATTAAAGCAATTGACGAGAACAAGGTCATCTATATATTTGTCTATGATAATCTCTTCTATATTCGGACAATCATTAAAGCAATTTTCCATATATGAGATATATGGATTTATATATACTTTCTTAAGGTCAGTGAGGTTATTAAAACAATCAGCTCCAAGTGAGTTTAACTTAAACGGAAGATTGACCTCTTCCAAATGTGTGAAATAGTTAAAGTTATTGGAGTAAATACGCATTATATTGGGAGAAAATTTGATAGTTCTCAATTGAGAAGGTTTGCCATACTCAAATTCTTCATAGCCATTTGCTGCATTACTGTTTATGATACGCAGGGATTTTGGGAACGATAACAAAGTAAGGTCAGGACTAAAAATTATTGCATTTTCTCCCAATGTTATGAGTCCCTCTGCAAGATTTATTTCTCCTTCTGCTTTAGTAAACGCACCTTGAATATAACGTATTGAATTTGGAAGAGCAATGTTATTATTAGTGAATTGAGTATTAATCAACTCAACAACTTTGAATAATTTACCCTTGTAGTTAATATAATCCGGTATCTTTTCACCCGGATTATTTTCAAATCCTTCGACTGTTGAAGGCCATTCAGCATGCTTCTGTAACGCAACTTCGGGTGGATTGTCAGACAAGAATATAACATCAAAGCTCTTTTCATTTAATTTAATATTTACTCTATCCGTATATTCATGTATCCCTGACAATCCATTTGCCAAAGCATATATAGTATGTTCGTCAGGATATACACCGGCTAATACAGTTGTAGGGTCATTCAGAACTTTTACACGAACATCCTCGGCATTAACGGTGTATTCCTGTGCATGTGATGTATTTGCCATACCGGCAAAAAGGATTATACCGGGTAGTATAGATATAATTTGTTTAAACATATATATCAGTTTTATAAATATGTATTATTAATTAATAAGATGTAGAT
>CAMWRB010000171.1 GCA_947176545.1 uncultured Porphyromonadaceae bacterium | reverse complement strand
GCCTTCTCCATGATTGCATAGTCGATGGATATGGAAGTGGCCGTCGGAAAATACTCCTCTATAAAGTCTGTTTCTCCGGACTTTCCCCACGTCCCGGCACCCTTGTCAAAGAGCGATGCTATCTCCGGAGCATAGCGGGCATAGGCTTTTAGCACCGACTCGGCTCTCCACAGGAACATACCCGCGTTCCAATAAAATTCGCCTGAACGAACGAATATCTCCGCCAGCTCCTCGTTGGGTTTTTCTGTAAAGGATTTCACTTTGTAAAAACCGGGCACATCCTCCACTTCAGCTCCCTGCTGGATATACCCGTAGCCCGTCTGCGGAGATGTAGGACGGATACCCAATGTGAGCAGACGGTCACCCGACTCCACAAACTCAAAACCACGTTTCAACGCCTCTACAAAGGCCAACTCTTTGAGTACAAGATGGTCCGAGGGCAATGTCACTATCGAGGCATCGGCATCTTTGGCATATATATGATGAGTAGCCCAGCAGATGCAGGGAGCCGTGTTGCGGCGCGCCGGCTCTTTCAGGATATTGGCAGCCGGTATCTCCGGCAACTGCTCCTGTATCAAAGCTTCATAGCGACGGTTGGTCACAAGATATATATTCTCTACGGGAACGACCGTGCGAACGCGGTCTACGGTCAGTTGCAACAGACTGCGACCCGAACCGAAAAAATCCAGAAACTGCTTGGGACGTTCCTCACGGCTGTAGGGCCAGAAGCGCGAACCTACACCACCACACAATATCACACAATATCTCATTTCCTAAGATTTAAGGTTATATCACCGACTCCACACGGGGAGACTTGAACTGATGTTTGACACCCTCCACGACATTGAGCATGAAGTCACCGAGTTTCTCCGCCTCACCAATCAGGTCCATGAAGAATATACCCTCCTGATAGTCGTAAGCCTTATTGTTGATGTTATATATATTGTCATCACGCAGACGGTTGCGGAAATTATTAATCTCGCGCTCCTTATTATAAGCCGTGATGATTTTGCTGTCTTCCGGTGTCTCCATCTCACGCAACAGCTCGAGCATGTTGCTCATCGCTCCGCGCACCATACCGTACATCGTGTCTATCTCGCGATATACCCCATCCTCAAACTCCACATGGTTGTCATTCTTACGGTTGAGCGTCTTGGCTACATTGTAGCAGCTGTCGGCTATTGACTCTATCTCACTGATAATGCGTAACATACCGGCGACACGCATCTTGCCTTCGGGACTCAGACGACCCTCGGCCACACGATTCAGGAAGTTGCCTATCTCTATCTCCATGCGGTCGGATATTTCCTCATACTTCTCGAGACGCGAATACAGCTCGTTGTATCCGTCGTCCTTGACATCGGTATGTATCAGTTCTATGGCCATAGTGAGCATCCTGTCCACACGCTCGGCATAAACCACTATCTCCTTCTGAGCCTGCGCTATCGACAACTCTGACGTACCGAGCATACCGCGACCGATATATTTGAGTGAAAATTCCTCGTCGCTGTCCTTGTGACGGGTCGGCATCAACCAGCATACTATTTTCACGTACAGCTTCGTGAACCATATCATAATCAAAAGGTTGCAGGCATTAAAGACTGTCGGGAACATCGCCAGGGCGAAACCCATAGACGATTGTGCGCGCGATGTCAGATGACCGGCTGTGTCGAGCAGCGTGCTGTTTGCCATCTGCAACTCTTCGGCATGCGTTATCTCCAGCGGGTTCAGACCGTTGCACCATTCGGTTATATCGGCTACCAGCGTCACGAACGGCCTGAAGATGAGAAGCACGAGGATTGAGCCCAAAACATTGAAGAGCACGTGTCCCATAGCCGTGCGTTTGGCGGCGAGATTACCGCTCAGTGACGCAAGCACCGGAGTGATGGTCGTACCTATGTTGCCACCCAGGATGATGGCGCAACCCAACTCGTAGCTTATCCAGCCTTGCGAACACATTATCAACGTGATGGCGAAGGTCGCCGCGGAGCTCTGAGCTATCATGGTCACTACGATACCTATCGCGAAGAATATCAGCACTGACCAGAAACCCATGCTCGTGTAGTTCTTCAGGAACTCAAGCATATCAGGATTCTGCTCCAGATTCGGAACATACGCCGAGATAAGGTCAAGACCCATGAAGAGGAAACAGAAACCTATGAAAAATTCGCCTAACGACTTGACAGAACTCTTCTTCATGAAGAGCATCGGAACGCCGATGGCGAGCAACATCAGGCTATAGTCCGATATATTGACCTCAAATGAGAAAGCTGTGATAATCCATGTTGTTACCGTTGTGCCGACATTGGCGCCGAATATCACGGCCATAGCCTGAGCCAGGGACATCAGGCCGGCATTCACGAAGCTCACCACCATCACCGTAGAAGCCGACGACGACTGTATCAGGGCTGTAATCAGAATACCGGTCAGTACTCCGGCGAATCGGTTGCGGGTCATTATGCCCAGAATGTTGCGGAGACGGTCACCCGCCACTTTCTGAAGTCCCTCACTCATGACCTTCATGCCGTACAGGAACAGACACACGGAGGCTAAAAGACAGATAAAGTCAATTATGCTATAATTCATAGTGTTATGATATGATTCGGGCCCGTAACCGCATGACTCAACCGCAGCCACAGAGAGGTGAGCCGGGCATATCCGGATAGAGACCCGGAAGCCGCACATCAATTGGCCCACCTGTTTCTGCAAAGTTAATAATTTTTGACTAACTTTGTATCTATGATTATATATAATTGCACATTCATGTTGGATAAGGCTCTCGGTCAGGACTTTCTCCGCTGGCTTAAAGAGGAAGCCCTCACTCCTCTCACTCAGGGTTTGACTCATCCGGAACCGCGTCTCACCCGGCTCATAGACGTACCCGGCGACCCGGAGTTCAACAACCATGCACTATCGTACGCATTGCAGCTCGAATTTGACACTCTCGCCGAGGCTCAGCGCTGGGCTCGAACCGTACTGCAATCAGTCACCGGGATGTACACTGCTCGCTTCGGGGCGGAGAAAGCTCTACTCTTCACTACCATACTTCAGGACATACCCCTGCGTTGAAACCACACTCAGAATGAACTCTGAAATAAGACAATATGACAAAATAATCATGGGTATCGACCCGGGCACCAACGTCATGGGTTACGGCATACTCGGCATCAGAGGGAAGCAGCCGCACGTCATCGTGATGGGTGTCATCAGACTGTCCAAGTTTGACAACCATTACATGCGCCTGCGACGCATATACGAACGTGTCCTCTCACTCGTGGACGAGTATCTCCCGGACGAGCTTGCCATCGAGGCACCGTTCTTCGGCAAGAATGTGCAGTCCATGCTTAAGCTCGGGCGCGCGCAGGGAGTGGCGATGGCAGCCGTGCTTGCCCGTCAGGTACCCATCACCGAATATGCTCCGCTCAGTATCAAGCAGGCCGTCACCGGCAACGGAGCCGCAAGCAAGGAACAGGTAGCAAACATGCTCCGGCATATTCTCAAAATCCCGGACGAAAAAATGTCTGACATCCTTGATGCCACCGATGCCGTCGCCGCCGCACTCACTCACCATTACGAGACGCAAAAGCCCGCTATAGCCAAAAGCCCCAAATCATGGGCGCAGTTCCTCGCACAACACCCCGAAAGGATAGCCAAACCAAAAAAATAAGACACTCACATATACTGACGTCCGCCCGAGAGCCTGACAGCCGGGCAGGTTCTGTCTCTTAAACACATCACCGAGCCCACGAGACAAGCCATGATCTCGTATGCCCTCTTCTGCTT
>CAMWRB010000170.1 GCA_947176545.1 uncultured Porphyromonadaceae bacterium | reverse complement strand
AAGGGTGAGATCAAGAAGATGTCTGCAATTTTGGATTCAGCCGTATTCCCCGGAACTCAGGGAGGTCCGCTCGAACATTTGATTGCAGCTAAAGCTCTTGCCTTCGGTGAGGCACTGCAGCCCGAATGGAAAGAGTATGCCGTTCAGGTCAAGAAGAATGCCACAGCACTTGCCGACGCACTTATCAAGCGCGGATTTAAGATTATTTCCGACGGCACGGACAACCACAGCATGCTTGTAGACCTGCGTCCCAAGTTCCCCGACATGAGCGGTAAGAAAGCAGAGCGCGTACTTGTAGAGGCTGACATCACAGCCAACAAGAATATGGTGCCCTACGACAGCCGTTCACCCTTCCTCACTTCAGGCCTGCGCTTCGGCACAGCAGCAATCACTACCCGTGGTGCCAAAGAGGACCTGATGGAGAAAATCGCCGAGCTGATTGACAAAGTCCTCAGCAATGCCGATGATGAGAAAGTAATCGCGGAGGTTCGTCAGGAAGTCAATGAAATGATGAACGAATATCCCATGTTCGCCTGGTAAAATAAAAAAACAATATCATCTCTCTCCGGATGTGCGGGTATGATATCCGCACATCCGGAGAAATTTTTTAACGACACTCAAGGGCAAAATACTACTGCACGACATGACAGAAATACCTTCAAGAATATTCATAACAGGCATCGGCACAGATGTAGGCAAATCGTACGCAACAGGCTGGTTGGCGCGCGAGTTAACCAATCAAGGACATAACGTTATCACTCAGAAATTTATACAGACAGGTAACAGCGATATGTCCGAGGATATCGAGGTTCACAGACGAATCATGGGCATTTCGCTGCAAGAGGTGGACAAAGCACATATTACCGCGCCCGTCATATTCTCATACCCGGCATCGCCTGACCTGGCAGCCCGCATTGACAATAAAACACTCGACCTGCACGTTATTGAAGAAGCGTCACAGTCTCTGGCCGCGCAATATGACGTAGTGCTGATAGAGGGAGCAGGCGGTATCATGGTACCTCTCCGAAACGAGTATCTTACCATCGACTACATAACCTCTCATCACCTCCCGACGATAGTAGTCACCAACGGCAGACTCGGCTCTGTATCCGACACATTGCTGACCCTTGAAGCCATCAGGCATCGCGACATAGAGTTGTATGCTGTCATATATAATCCATATTTTGACAGGGATGCGACCATAGCGGCTGATTCACGCATATATATGCAGGAGTATATCAAGCGCAATTTTAACAACACACTCTGGCTCGAAATGCCGGAGACTTTATAAATAATCATAAAATAATGACCGACAAGACTAATTATATCGTCACAATCTCTAAAACCGATTTAGCCGTTCTGCCGATTGCCTCTTTTGTCGGTAACATTATTGTGGTTGATTCACTCGATAAGGTACCGTCCGCTGTTGAGACACTCCGTGCTTCGGACATCATTGGCTTTGACACGGAAACACGCCCCAGCTTCAAGAAAGGACAGACCTATACAGTATCTCTCCTGCAGTTATCCACACCTGAGACATGCTTCCTCTTCAGGCTTAACATGATTGGGCTGCCCGAATCATTACGAAATCTGCTGGAGGACAAGAATAAGCTCAAAATTGGTCTTTCACTCCATGATGACTTTCACAATCTTCACAAGCTTGAAGATTTCACACCGGAGGGATTTATCGACCTGCAGCCATTCGTCAAGGATTATATGATAGCCGACAACAGTCTGGCCCGCATTTACGGCATACTGTTCAGCCAACGCATCTCCAAAGGACAACGCCTGACAAACTGGGAGGCGAAAACACTGACAGCATGTCAGCAGGCATACGCGGCTCTCGATGCCCGGGCATGCATAGATATATACAGATATCTGACAGCCGGAGAATTCAATCCCTGGAAATCTCCATACCTGCAGAAAGTAGAACCGCCCGTAGAGGAGGAACAACAATAAATATGGCTAAACTCAAGAAATCAGTATGGCTTCCGCTCTGTCTGGCCATATACATGGCAGCAATGTCATTCACATTTGCCGATGAATGGATAAAATCCGGTCATGCCCTGCGCTTCTATATCACAGTAGCAGTCGAAGTAATCCTCCTAATCCTGCTGGTCATCTTCCTGCGCAAGCGCGAAAACATAAACTGAAACCTAAAAAAGATTGTTGGGAGGTATTGTTTATTGTCGTGAGTGTGGGGAGGGGGGAAAAGTCCCCGAAAGGGGTGCTTTCGGGGACTTAACCATTAGTACTAACTTATATTAACCAAACTTTTCAGATGAGTTCGATTTTCAGGGGTCTTGCCATGATTACATCTGTATCTTGGCTGCTACGCCATCAACAATTACAATGTAAATCTGACCGGGTGTAACTGTGATGCGTACTCTGTCGTTGCCGTCTGTGGCATTGGTCGTGTTGATGAGCATACCGGCTACATTGTAGACGCTGATTGCGTTGGCGGAAGTTACGCCGTCCACTATAATGAATGCGTCATCTTTGTAGATACGGATTTCTGTATCGGGTACTGTCCAGATGCCGGTGTTCTCCTCATCAACCGCCCAGTTACCATTATAGGCGAGCTCGGCGGTAAGGTCTGCATCAGCGTCAAGGGGTTCGGTAATGAACTGTCCCTCGGCATTGCTTTCAAGCTTCTTGTCACCATGCTTCACTGACTCAACAATCCATTCAGACGCCGGAGCGAAGTTGAAGGTATAAGCCTTGCCTTTGGGTGACTGATGGGCGGTCGTATGGAGACCGTTTACAGTCAGGTTCACATTCACCATCTCGGGTTCGCGGAGAACTGCCTTGATGCCCTTCACTGAAACAGTCAGTTCGGGATTGGCAAGAGACTCCTCACCGGGGTAAACGATTGAGC
This sequence comes from uncultured Porphyromonadaceae bacterium, assembly GCA_947176545.1. GTDB lineage: Bacteria > Bacteroidota > Bacteroidia > Bacteroidales > Muribaculaceae > Lepagella. Next base: position 918 of record CAMWRB010000170.1, on the reverse strand, counting down.
CGGCAGGGATTGTTATGGTTACTATCTCACCCTCACGGATTGCTCTGTTTTCGCCAGTCTCCGGTTTGATAAGGTGAACCGCAACGTGAGATTTGTATCCATTTTTCTGAATGGTTATGGGCAATTTGTATGTATCTCCGTACAGAGCACCACTGGATGCAGTGCCTGTAGATTTGCCATTGGCAGTAACATCACTGTTCTTAAGGCTGTAAGCTCCGTGGAGAGTCCATACTATTGCCGGAGGCAATGCGCTCATCTCGGTATTATTCTCAACGCTGCACCCATCAACGGTGAATACTGTCGGTGTCGCACCCTTGACAGTGTAGACAATCTCATCGTTCATGATGTAATTGTACATGTTCGTAAGTTCGGGGGTATTGCTCAGACGGATGGCTCCTTTCGGAATTACAATCTCATAAGTATGCTCTTGCAGGAAGTCCATATTAACATGGATGCTGAATACGCCATAGTCATATATTACTATACCTCCATCATGGTCTCCACCACGACCTGCATAGAAAATCTCAAGCTCCTTGACCAGCTTACGGTCGCCGTCTGTTACATCGTAAATCAGGGAGTTGTGGTCTCCATTGAAGTTAAGGTTCGGTTTATATGTATTACCATTGTATACATACTCTGCTCTCTTTATCTCCAGGTCGCTGATGTTGGCATAGGTACCTCCGTTTACGAACTCAGGTGATGAGGCATCATCATAATTTCCGATTTTTGCTGCTCCGACTGTGATTGGAGTGCATCCTAACTCTTCAACTGAAGGAGTGGTGAAATTGATTATGACTTCTTCATTGCCGTAAGCGGGCTGACTCTTGCCATTGACCCAAACAGTGATGTCATCTGCTTTTTTACGGAGGATATATTTTGTTGCCGGCTCAAACTGGAATTTTGAAAGATCCCATGTAA
>CAMWRB010000169.1 GCA_947176545.1 uncultured Porphyromonadaceae bacterium | reverse complement strand
GGTCACGCTTCTCACCGGTCTTTACATCAAGTACCATCAGGCGTTTCTTGTCACTCTCATACTTGGGAGTCTCCATTGACAACCATGCAAGCAGTGTGCCGTCAGGAGAATAAGCCGGGTCTGTGTCATAACCCTTGTTCTCTTCTGTCAGGCAAGTTGTCTTACCTGATTCAAGATCATAGCTGTATAAATTTGAATCTGTGGAGAAGGCGTAGTCTTTGCCTGCATATTTGCGGGATACATAAACCAATGTCTTGCTGTCGGCACTCCATGCGAATGATTCGGCTCCACCGAAAGGACGCATGGGACATTCAAACGGTTCACCCTCCATAATATCCTTTGCATTCTCGACAGATTTACCGTTGAAATCGGCTACAAAGGGGTGGGGAATTTCTGTCACCCATTCGTCCCAATGCTTATACATCAGGTCATCGACAAGACGACCGGTCGTTTTGTCAAGTCCTGCATAGATTGTGGAGTCTTTAATCCATGACCGGATGGGAGAGGCCAATACAATCTTTTTCTCATCGGGTGAAATTTTAAAACACTCCACACCATTTTCCAATGAAGACATCTGGACCAACTCGCTTCCGTCTGCATCCACAGAATATACCTGTCGACCGCCCCCGTCGGCAGTGCCGATAAATGCAAGACGATTGCCGTTGTCATACCAAGCCAAATCCGATTCGGAGGAGGCTGTCTTTGTGATTCGCTTCAGGTCTGAGCCATCCGGCTTCATGGTATAAATCTCGGAATTACCCTTATTAAGTTCGATACTCTCATACGTCAGTGTGAAAGCTATCAGCGAACCGTCAGGTGAAGGGCATACCTGGCCAATACGACCCATAGCTTCAAGTACTTCGGGTGTAAGTTGTCCGTCGACAATCTCTACTGTCGGTTTCTCGATGATAACATCATCATTGTCGCCGTTTTGACTGCATGAGCTAATCATGGCAGGGAGCAACACGACGCTCATCGTTGTCAGAAATTTGTTCATTTAGTTCTTTTTGATTTATGGTTAGATTTTTGGTTAGAATTCATATTTCTATCATGTCTGTTGGTATTGTTTTTGCGGCTTCCATGATACAACCGTTTGGTATCGGAAGCACCGTTATAGCCATCTCTGCTAACGCCTCCGGGATATAATGCCCTAATCAAATCGGGGCGATGTATGCGCCTTAACGACTCGACTATTTCACGCTTTGCATCGGGGTTATACCAGAAAAAGAACTCTCTCTGTTTCTGTTTCTCGGCCTCGGTACGGGCTGTATACAGATGTTCTCCCGTGTACGGGTGTATTCCGGAAAAATATATCTCTGTAGCGAGGGTCATAGGTGTAGGAGTGAAATCCTGCACTTGCTCCAGATGAAAATCCAATCCCTTTGTTATAACAGCCAGTTCTGCCATATCGACTTCCCTACACCCGGGATGGGAAGATATAAAATAGGGGATTAGCTGTTGTTTCAGGTTGTTGCGGTGATTGACTGAATCAAATATTTGTTTGAACTGCCTGAATAAATCAAACGAAGGCTTGCGCATGACGTTCAGGACTTCGTCCGACGTATGTTCAGGTGCGACTTTCAGACGTCCGCTTACATGACGGCTGATAAGATTCTCAATATATTTCCTGTTAATGGCATTCGTTTCAGCGGACTTACCGGCTGCCATCGCCAAGTCATATCTGACTCCCGAACCGACAAACGATTTTTTGACTCCCGGGAGGCTGTCAACCGTGTCATAAATATCAAGCAGGTCACTATGATTGTTGTTGAGATTCGGACAAACAGCAGGATGCAGGCAGGAGGGGCGGACACATTTTGCACATTTTGTTTTGTCATATCCTCCCATTTTATACATATTGGCCGACGGACCACCCAAGTCTGAAATGTATCCCTTGAAGTCATCCATCTGCGTAACCTGCTTAACCTCACGGATAATCGACTCTTTGGAACGAGAGGCAATAAATTTCCCCTGATGAGCCGATATGGTACAGAATGCGCATCCTCCGAAACATCCCCGGTGCAAATTGACCGAGTGACGTATCATTTCGTAAGCCGGTATAACCTTGTTTTTGTAACGTGGATGCGGGTAACGCGTGTAGGGCAAATCAAATGAGGCATCCATCTCCTCTGTTGTCATCGGAGGATACATCGGATTGATACACACCCATTGACTACCGGTCTGCTGCCACATCCTGTGCCCCTGCATCCGGTTGCTCTCAATCTCCACACTCTTGAAGTTCTCCGCCTGTTTTCTCTTGTCACGGGTGCAATCCTCGAAACTGTTGAGCACAATCTCATTCTCCTTTATATCGGGCTTACTGACAATATATGCGGTCTGCGGCACATCGGTTATATCCTCTATCCGCTCTCCGCTGTTGAGTCTGTCCGCTATTTCGACAACCGAACGTTCGCCCATGCCGTAAATCAGCATGTCCATAGGTGCACTTGTCAGTATGGAGGGTCTCAGTTTATCCTCCCAATAGTCATAATGCGAAACGCGGCGCAATGACGCCTCAATACCTCCGACCACAACCGGCACATCGGGATAAAGTCTCTTTAGGATTTCCGTATACACAATTGAGGGATAGTCCGGACGAGCACCATGTCGGCCACCCGGTGTGTAGGCATCATCATGTCGTAATCGTCTCGCTGCGGTGTAATGATTGACCATCGAGTCCATAGCACCGGGCGATACACCGAAGAAAAGACGCGGACGACCGAGTTTCTTGAAGTCACGCAGGTCATCACGCCAGTTAGGCTGCGGTACGATAGCAACCTTATATCCCTTTGATTGAAGTACGCGACCTATGACAGCAGCTCCAAATGACGGATGGTCCACGTAGGCATCACCCGAAAAGAGTATTATATCGGGTTGTTCCCAACCGAGACGGAGCATTTCATCTCGCGATGTCGGGAGATATAAGGATGTATCGGTTCGTGTGCTCATTGATTGAGTGACTCCAGTCTTTGAGTTAATGACATAATCTCATCGCGCAATTGCGCAGCCTCGATAAAGTCTGTCTTACGGGCAGCCGCTGTCATATCGGCACGCAGACGTTCTATTCTCTTTCTGAGTTCGTCTGCAGACAGATAATCTATTACCGGGTCAGCTACAAGTTCGGCATGTGCCTCCTCCTCAATATAAATCTTCGGTTTAGCCGGCTTACCCTGTTTGATTCCGGACAAATCACGTGATTGTCCTGCAGAGCTTCTTGAACTTCTGTCAGACTGTTCACTCTCAATACCAATCAGGTCGGTCTGGGATGTCTTGATAATCGGCATCGGCACTATACCGTGCTCTTCATTATACCTCATCTGCTTGGCACGACGACGTTCCGTCTCCTCAATTGTGAGGCGCATGGAATCTGTGATTTTGTCCGCATACATTATCACTTTGCCATGAACGTTTCGTGCCGCGCGACCCGCAGTCTGTGTCAGCGAGCGGTGATTGCGCAGGAATCCCTCCTTGTCAGCATCAAGGATTGCCACCAATCCGACCTGGGGCAGGTCAAGACCCTCCCTCAGAAGATTGACACCTATCAGGACATCATAAACTCCGTTACGCAGGTCTTCAAGTATCTGAATTCTGTCGAGCGTGGTGACATCACTATGGATATACGCACTTCTAACACCCCACTTACGCAGATGTTCGTCGAGTTCTTCAGCCATTCGCTTGGTCAGAGTCGTCACAAGCACCCTCTCATCGACTTCGATTCGCTGCTGAATTTCCTCCATAATGGCATCAAACTGTCACATATACACATCACCGAGCCCACGAGACTAGGCATGATGTCG
>CAMWRB010000168.1 GCA_947176545.1 uncultured Porphyromonadaceae bacterium | reverse complement strand
AATGAGAACTTCGGCAAATACATGTTCTTCGCGCAGGTTGATAAAAAGAACATGTCGTGCCCGGCAAGTTACAAGGACTTGGATGCATATTTTGATAAAGTCGAGTCTAAAGCTTCTCTCGTTGTCAAGAACTTCGGAGAACGGCTGCACCTCCAGGAAGCTTATGAGAAATATCATCTGCCGGAAAACATATCATCCCGACAGATTGACCTCAAGAGACGTGGTGATGGCAATTGGGCGGTATGTGTCGACATGGGAGAGAAAGGTAAACTTAACGCAAAATTGGAATATGATGACGGATATTCATTTTTCAAAGCGAAATCCGTAACCAAAGAACAATTGGCGGCCAAATATCTGTCAGACGATATTGCCAAGATAATGAATAATCAGAATAAAGTCGGGAAAACCGCCAAAATGAGTGTATAACTTAAAAATAATAGCATTATGGGAAATAGAACAGTAATAGCTCACGATGAGTTGGTAAATCTTCTGCAGGATGGTAAAATAAACTTCCTGCAATATGTCATGAGCGGTGAGAATGCGCAAGACTATCTTGAATGGTGTATTGAAAAGCAGCTTGAGCCATCTGCAGATAGCGCGGAGTTGTATTGCGAATATTGTGAGATAGACATGCTGGAACATCAACATATAGACGATGAGTATGATGGAGTCTGGTAATAATCAATCTAAAACCAATGAGGCGCTTCGACAGTTCGCCGACCTTATTATTGAGAGGTTAGAACATATCAAAGAGTCTGACTGGCAAAAAGGCTGGCTTCCTACCAAGGGAGCCGGTTTCCCCTCAAATCTAAACGGGCGCTCCTATTCCTGCAGCAATGCTCTATTCCTATATTTCGTGAGTATGAAAAAGGAGTATAACACTCCACTCTTTTTGACATTCAATCAGGCAAAGGAGATTGACTTACGGATAAATAAAGGAGAGAAATCATTCCCTGTCAGTTACTGGAATATATCTATCAAAGACAGTGAGGGAAATAAATTATCTCCTGATGAATTTAAGAAACTGTCTGATGAAGAAAAGGAACAATGTACTGTACGGCCATTCCTGAAGACATATCCGGTATTTAATATTGACCAGACTGATTTTAAGACGAAACATCCTGATAAATATCAAAGTCTTTTGGAAAAGTATAAGCCTGAAATTCTGAAAGACACTACGGGCATGTATACTAACGCCGCTATTGACCGTATGATTGACAAGCAGGAATGGGTATGTCCTATTTATGCAAATCAGCCATCAGACAGCGCATTCTATAGTGTTTCCAAAGACTTCATTACAATTCCGATGAAGTCTCAATTTAAAAAAGTTGAAAGCCCGGAAGCCCTCAAACTTGTCAATATAGAGTACATCGCAACTCAAATAAACGAGGAAAAACTCTATAATGCCGGCATGGAGTATTATGCAACTCTTCTGCACGAGATGAGTCATTCCACTATGACTGAGGGGAGACTGAAACGAAGTAATAAAGCCAAGACATTCGGCGATGACGCTTATGCTAAGGAAGAATTGGTAGCGGAACTTACAGCAGCGCTGACCGGTCGTACAATGGGTTTCGATAAAAAGATTACAGATAATTCAGTGGCCTATGTCGACCACTGGATTAAGGCTCTAAAGGAGGAACCTCAATTCATAGTGTCTCTTATGTCTGATATAAATAAAGCATCTGACATGATTTTAAGCTATATTGACCGTCAGAGGATGGCATTGGGTCAAGAACCATATGTAACCAAAAACAATCCGGAGATAAAAGAGAGTCAAACCGTCGAAATCGAGAACCGGAAGGAACGTCTTGAAGAAACTATCAAAGCGTCAAGAACTGAATTCACTCAAGATAAAGCAATATACAAAAATCAGATGTCACAAAGGGTTAATTTTAAAGAGTTAAAACAACTGGTTGGAGTCGAGGACATTGCATTTCAGCTCGGATATAGGGTAGATAAAAAGGCCGGTGTAGGAAGATATATTGAAATGTATAATCCTCAGACTGATGACAAACTGATAATCCGCAACACACAGGACAAATCTGCTCAAACATTCTTCAGACGGGATGGGAGCAAAGGAGATGTTATAACACTAATCAGAGAGAATATCAATAGTTTCAACGTTACCGGAAGAAATGAATGGGATATTGTAAGTAAAGTGATGTCTCAGTCAGCCAATATGCCGGTTATTGACCGCAGTGATGAATATGAGCAGATTAAGAACGCGCAAGAACACAAAACTTTTGACCCCGGTAGATATGAAGTAAGAGATATTGATATGAACAATGTCCCCAAACTCTTGCATCAAAGAGGTTTTGATAAACAGACTATCGAGACATTCAGACCATTCGTTACTCTTATCAGAGATACGAACAACAAGAACTATTCGGGATATAATATAGGTTTCCCATATACTTCAGAGCAAGGTGCAGCCGGTTACGAAATTCGCGGACATGGTGGTTTTAAATCCAAAGCAGCCGGTACAGACTCAAGTAATGCACTTTGGGTAGCAGACTTCACCAAAGGCTGTAACAAAATGGCACGTAACGTATATCTATTCGAGTCTGCATTTGACGCAATGGCTTTTCATCAGATGAATCGAAGCACTCTCGGACAAGATGTAGCACTTGTTTCCCTCGGAGGTACATTCTCAGATAAACAGATTATGAATGTACAGAGAACTTTCCCTAATGCCCGTCTCAATGATTGTTTCGATAATGATATAGCCGGTCGTGTAAATGCTTTAAGATTAATTTCCATCACTCAGAAAATGCAACTGTCAGTTGTAAAGGCAGATGATAGAATAGAGGCGACCCTTAACAATGTAAAGGTCACTATCGACCCCCAAAAGAGTACACTCGAACAGGTCAAACATATCTTACCGGACAATCATAATCTCGGAGAACATACACCGGGAAAGCAGTTCAAGGATTGGAACGATTGTCTCCAGATGAAACCGATTGAGACCAAAATATCTCCATCAAAGTATGAGAGGGATGAAAATCTCGCCCGGCAACGTAAATCCGCATTTAAATTATGACAATATGAGATTATTTATTTATGTATTTATATTAATATTTGTATCTGCTCAATATGTTGTAAAGGCACAACAAATTGACCCTATACTCACTACTGCAGTCGGAACGCAGACATTAGTACTGAATGATGCACACAAGAAACGTAAGAAAATTCAGGAAAAAATATTAGCTGCTCAGACGGCAATTACGGCAAGTATGGATATGGTGCATTCCGTCGAAAATAAGATGCTTAAATATCTCTCATATGCTTCTGACGCGGTTGCCAACATCCATCAGTTAAAACGAATTGCGGAATTGGCAGCCAAACATATTCCGGAGAACATGTCAAATTTGAGCAAGGCCGTAGGTCAGAACATTAAGGGTACAATCATTGCTACCATTGTCTCTGATAAAATTGCGGATATTTATCTTGAGTTAGGTTCTCTCATACCATTCGTCTCCCAACTGGTTTCATCCGGCTCATATGACGTTCCCACTGCAGGCAAAAATGAAAATCATAAGATAAACTTATTGAATTCTGCTGAAAGATATTATATCGCCAACACCATATTATCGCGCCTCGAAAAGATTAATGTCGACCTGTATATACTTTCGTTTCAGGTGAGAGTCTGCAGCTGGAGAGATTTATGGTTTAAGGTGGACCCTAAAAGCTTTATCAATGCCGTATCCGGAGAAGCTATTGTAAAGGGTGTCATAAAAGACTGGAAATCTCTATCAAGTGGATATAATAAGTGGTAATAGTGCCTTATATTATTATATTATTATATTATTATATTACCATATTACCATATTACTATATTAC
>CAMWRB010000167.1 GCA_947176545.1 uncultured Porphyromonadaceae bacterium | reverse complement strand
TTATGGATGGTTTCGCATTCAGCGGTGAGGCTCTTTGCGGTCGGTTCTACGGCGGTGGTGATTTTACGAATCTGCATCGCACCATCAGAAGATTACTGATTATCGGAGCTGTCATGGCTGCAGCATTCGCTCTCATATACGGCTTCTTTACTCCGTCTATTGCATCATTCATGAGTGAGAGTGAGTCCGTACGCCATTCTATTGCAGACCTGCGTATCATCTGCATTCTGCTCCCCGTGGCTTCGGTTGCCGCTTTCATATTTGACGGCATATATATCGGAGTTACGAGGACCATCGACATGATGTATTCGACCCTGACCGGGATGCTCATATTTTTCGCTGTATATTCAGGAGGATATTTATTGGGCATGCCTCACAGCTCAATGACTCTATGGCTCTCATTCCTGCTTTTTCTCACAGCGCGCGGCGGAGTTTTAGCCATGCGCCTCAAAAGGGTGACAGACATAATAAAACACTGACAATTATGATACAATTTGTAAACGCCAAACTTAATTTAGGACTGAATATAATCGGCAAACGGGCCGACGGATACCATCTGCTTGAGACAATATTCTACCCCGTGGGTGTGCATAACGGCACACCGGTCAATCCGGAGTCCTTCGGTGATATCCTGGAGGCTGTGCCGGTGCGGGAGGATTCCTGCAACCGATACCGGTTTCTGGGTCGCCCTGTAGATTGTCCTACGGAAAAAAATCTTGTGTACAGGGCAGCCGAACTTATATCCGGGCGAACCGGCAGATACTTTGATATCTCGCTTGTCAAGTCAATACCTGACGGAGCCGGCTTAGGGGGCGGGAGTGCGGATGCCACTTTCACTCTGCGTATGCTCAACCGGCTTTCAGGCAACAGACTTTCGTCCGACAATCTTAAGGAATTGGCATTGAGTCTGGGTGCAGATTGCCCTTTCTTTGTCGAAAACACTCCGGCTTTCGGTGAAGGTATCGGTGAAATACTGACTCCCGTAGAGCCGAGACTGAAAGGGTATTGGGTGGTTATCGTAAAACCGGATGTATATGTCTCGACACGCGAAGCCTTTGCGGGCATACGACCCTCGACGCCGGCAGTATCTCTTAGAGAGATTTATGACCGACCGCTGACGACATGGCGTGACACAATGGCCAACGACTTTGAGGAGGGCATCTTCGCTCTCCATCCGCGTCTGCGTGAAATCAAACAACAGTTATATACTGCCGGTGCGCTGTATGCCCAGATGTCAGGGAGCGGCTCGGCTCTGTTCGGCATCTTTGAGGACAAAGCGTGCGCACAAAAAAGTCGGGAAGCCTTTGCAGACCTCCCGACATATATCTCTCTTTTATAATTTTCCCGGCATATCCTACCCGGATTATATATGCGATGTGTTCAGATACAGGAACGAGGATTATTCGCCGCGGTTTTCCTTATTGAATATGTGCCGCAAACGCGAGAAGATACGTTTCGATGTTGATTCCGTGGGCACTATATTAGGCTGGTCCTTGAGACTCTCAATTGCAGCGGTCTCGGCAGAAGTCAGATTTTCAGGCACGTAGACCATCACATTGACAAGCAGGTCACCGCGCACGCTGCTATTCATCTTGGGAAGACCCTTACCACGCAATCTGAGCACTTTGCCGGGTTGCGTACCGGCGGCTATTTTGACTTTCGCACGGCCGCCGACTGTCGGTATTTCGGCCGAACCTCCGAGTGCAGCTGTCGGGAAGTCAAGCATGAGGTTGTAAATCAAATCTATGCCGTCGCGTATCAGTTCGCTGTTTTTCTCCTCCTGAATGACAATGAGCAGGTCACCGTTCACGCCGCCGTGTCTCGGGGCATTACCCTGACCACGCATCGTGAGCACCATGCCATCCTCAACGCCGGCCGGTATCTTGAATGATACAATCTCATCCTTTTTGACCACGCCCGTTCCGTTGCAATAGGAGCAGCTCTCGGAGATAATCTTACCCTCGCCGTTACACTGGTCGCAGACATGTTGCGCCTGTTGTGGACCGAAAATAGTCTGCTGCACGGTGTTGATATAGCCTGTGCCGTTACACTTGGTGCAGGTCTTGAAAGCCGTTCCATCCTTTGCGCCGGTGCCGTTGCAATGCTCGCAGGCAACAAGACGGGGGATTTTAAGCTTCTTCTCGACACCGTCCATTATATCCTTAAGCGTCACCTTGACGGTGATGCGCAGGTCGGTACCCTTATTCACACGCTTGCGGGGTTGCGCTGAATAGCCGTAGGAACCGCGGCCGTGATTGCCGAATATGTCGCCGAAGATATCTCCGAAATTGCTGAAGATATCCTCCATATTCATGCTGCTTGAATAGTATTGTCCACCCGCGCCACCGGCACCGCCGAACTGCGGACCCATGCTGTGGCCGTAGCGGTCATACTTCGCCCTCTTCTCGGTGTCGCTGAGGACGTCGTAGGCCTCGGCCGCCTCCTTGAATTTCTCTTCGGCCTCCTTATCACCCGGATTTTTGTCGGGGTGATATTTAATCGCCATTTTGCGATAGGCTTTCTTTATATCGTCTGCCGATGCGTCTTTACTGACGCCCAGCACTTCATAATAATCTCTCTTTTCTGCCATGAGTGTACTCTCTTAATTATTATTGTCCGACAACGACCTTGGCGTGACGTAACACTTTATCATTAATCATATATCCCTTCTCGACCGTATCGAGGATTTTCCCTTTGAGGTTCTCGTCGGGAACAGGTACGACTGAGATGGCTTCATGCTTCTCGGTGTCGAAGTCCTTGTCTTCGGGGTTGATTTCCTTGACACCGTTCTGCTCAAGATATTTCTTGAGCTTGTTGTATATGAGGGTCATACCTTCGACAACGTCGTTGGCGTCCCCGGCATCGGCACCGGCCTTGAGACCACGCTCGAAGTCATCGACTATCGGCAGCAGACCTTTGAGCACGTTCTCGCCGGCGTTACGTATGATTTCCGACTTCTCACGCAGCGTGCGCTTGCGGAAGTTGTCGAACTCGGCCATCAGGAACATATACTCTTTCTTCTCCTTAGCCAATTCCTCCTCTAAGGATGCGATTTTAGCTTCAGGAGTATCGGGCACTTCTTCAGAGACTCCCTCCTCTGCGGGAGCGGCCTCAGTATCAGCGATATTGTCAGTAAGTTCTACATCTTCAGGGTTATACTCTGAATTCTCCATATTCTTGTCTTGATACTTATCCTTGCTCATATTTCTATCATATTATGTAAGCCTCATCCCACACAGGGGAGAGTCTTACAGGTTATATACTCAAATTTCATTCCAAAAAATGTTAAAATAAGATTCATCCGACACAAATTATCATAACATTCAACCCGTCTGTGATATTTGTCTATGCGCATTGCATGGTAAATCTACAATATTAAAACAATCCATGAACCATTCGGGTTTACTTCTCCCAATACAAATATGACAAGGTGCAGTCGCTCCGCGACAGATTGGCTTGGGCGGGTATCTGTCCCGGCTCCTCGTACCGGGACAGGATGACACCGATGACAGCGTGTCGCGGAGCGACTATCTCTAATTAACCCGGTACGCAGTGCCGGGATAGGAAAGTCAGTGTTAAACTGTCGCGGAGCGACTGCACCTCCAAAGGATGTATATTACACCAATCCAACAAGGTGAAGTCGCTCCGCGACATATGTTATCGTATTTTACATCTCCCCGGCACGTTGTACCGGGCTAATCAGATATAGTCGCTCCGCGACATATACAGCTGCTATTGAATTGTAAGATTTTACCCGAGACCTGGGAGGTCTCGGGTAAATCAATCAAAGAATTAAATGAATGACAGGCCGCACGCTTTGACCGAAATAACGAAACTCGTAGCT
>CAMWRB010000166.1 GCA_947176545.1 uncultured Porphyromonadaceae bacterium | reverse complement strand
AAAATGCGGCTGAGCATTTCGGTGATGATACGTGTCATGACCGGTTGAGCCTTGACTGCGGCTTTCTGTACCTCCTCGTGAGTTGGAACTTCCTTAATATCCTTGCCACCGAGGTCTGTGATAACTGAAACGCCGAACACTCTCATCCCGGCATGATTAGCTACAATCACTTCCGGCACGGTAGACATACCGACAGCGTCACCGCCGATGATGCGGAAATATTCATACTCTGCAGGAGTTTCAAATGTCGGACCGGCAGTGCCAACATATACGCCGTGCATCAGACGGATTTTGTCTTCTGCTGCGATTTCATCTGCCAGCTTGATTAATTCTGCCGAATAAGCTTCTGTCATGGCCGGGAAACGGGGACCGAGTTCCGAATAATTCTTGCCACGCAACGGATTTTCGGGGAAAAGGTTGATATGGTCGGTGATTACCATCACGTCACCTACCGTAAACTCTTTGTTCATGCCGCCGGCGGCATTGCTAACAAACAGGGTCTTGACTCCGAGCTCACGCATGACGCGTACCGGGAATGTCACCTGCTTCATATCATAACCCTCGTAATAATGGAAACGGCCCTGCATTGCCATAATATATTTACCGCCCAATGTGCCGAAAATCAGCTTACCGCTGTGTCCCTCGACTGTCGATACGGGGAAATTGGGGATATTATGATAATCCAATTCCGTTTTTATTTCTATATGATTGACCAGGTCACCGAGACCGGTACCCAATATCACACCTGTTTCAGGCATCTCGCCGACAGCATTGCGGATATATTCTGCTGTCTGAGCTATAACTTCGAGCATTGATTTTTCCATTGCATATATGATTTAAGATTTTCAGATTATATTTACGACAGACTGCTCTTGTCATGATTTCGTATGACCTCCCGAATGTCCGGTATCAGGTCATTGTCATGGTCAAAGAGACCCTCTATCATTGTCACACTAATCGGTTGATAGAATATGAAAGGTTTTAGCTCATTGGGGAAATAGGGATTGTGAGCCAGCCTCACCGCATCCTTTTCGGTGGTGACAATCAGTTTCCGCTCACCCTTCATCCTCCGGAAACGTTCCTCGATGTCGGCTATGTCACGACGCGAGAAGTTATGATGGTCTGAATAATGCATCACACGTTTGGCAAACGGATATTCCCTGAAATGACGCACGAAATAGCGTGGATGCGCAATGCCCGTGAGCAGCAGTACGCTGTCGTTGCTTCCCAATCCAATCAATGAGCCGTTATACGGATTCTCATCCGGGAAGATTGGTTTCAATTCGCCATAGCTGTATCGGGAGAAATATAGCTTCTGAAATTTCATCAGATTCAATTCATTGGCTATTATCCTCAACTCAAGTTGTGTGGCGTTGTCAGGACACTTGGTCACTATCACCATGTCGGCACGGTTGATTTCAAACGAGCTTTCGCGCAGTCGTCCCAACGGGAGCAACTTATCGTTATAAATCGGACGACCGTACTCCATCAGGCAAATAGAGGCAGCCGGTTTTACCCAGCGATGCTGATACGAATCATCCAGAAGTATCATATCCAGGTCCGGATACAGACGTAACAATTCCTCGATACCCTTGCGCCGTCTCTCACATACGGCAACTTTAATCTTTGAGCCGAATTTATTGAAAATCTGCCAGGGCTCATCCCCTATACTCTCCGGTGTGCTGTGACTGTTGGCAAGAATAAAACCGCGTGTCTTGCGCTTATATCCTCGACTCAAAACCGCGACCTTGTAGTCATTGCAGAGATTCTGAATGATATACTCTACATGTGGAGTCTTGCCGGTACCACCGATTGTAAGATTTCCGACACCGATTATAGGCACACCGTATTCCACCTCACGCAGAATGCCGGAGTCAAACATTTTGTTACGCACCCACATTCCTGCCCCATACATCCATGAGGCCGGTGTTAATACAGCTGTCAATATCTTTTCGAGTGTCGTCTTCACAACGATGATTATTTTCTCATTGCTTACTAAATCCGGTTCAATAAATAAACCGGATGTCAATCATCCGTGCCTGAACGGGTTTGCGTGTTATAACATTTACCGCTATTTGACCCAGCCACGCATCAGCAGTCATCTTCATTATATTATCCGACAACATCTGCATCATAGCTGACTGGCCGGCATTCTGAATAATATCCCAAAATCCGGGATTGAATTGCGGATAGGAGACAATATTCGGTTTCTTTTTGGAGTCAACTTTGGCAATAACCCATTCGCACGCATCCTCAAGTTGTCCAAGTTCATCGACAAGGCCTATCTTAAGAGCTGTAGGGGCCGCCCACACACGTCCTTCGGCTATCTGACGTACTTTTGCCTCAGACATCTTGCGACCTTTTGCAACTCTTCTGATAAAATCGTTATAACCTTTTTCTATATAAGTCTGCATTGCCGCATGCTGAGAGGGCGTCATACGGGCAAAAAGCGAAGGGAAATCAGCTTCCGGATTAGTCGTGACAGTCTGGGGATTTACACCTATTTTCTGAGCGAGGCCCTCGATATTTGGCAATAGACCGTATATGCCTATCGAACCCGTAATGGTGAGGGGGTCGGCAAAGATTCTATCCGCACCACAAGAAATCCAATATCCGCCGGAGGCAGCATAGTCTCCCATTGAGACTGCGAAAGGCTTGCCGGTCGATTTGAAATAGTCCAACGCCTCACCTATCTGTTCACTTCCGAACACAGAGCCGCCGGGAGAATTTACCCTTAGCACCAGTCCCTTGACATTGTCATTATCAGCCAATTCGGTAATAACGGGCACCAGAGCCTCGCAGTTGATTCCTGCTCTTGCGCTCTCGGCTATCTCCCCGGTGGCGTAAAGGACGGCAATTTGATTTTTTGAACCGATTTCAGCTACAATCTTGTCCAAATCAACCATTGAAGCCGTCGTAACGAAGTTCAGGTCATCCTTATCAATATCCATAGCGGCGGCAAATATATCATCCACCTGACGTTCATATACCGCCCGGTCAGCAAGCTTGCACTTGACATCATATTTTCCGTCTCGGAGCATAACGTTGCTTTCGTTGATAAGTCTGTTAATATCTGCTGAGCTGATTTTACGTCGCTGAGCTATTTCATCGCGCATGAAACGCCACATGTCGCCATACAGTGTATCGAGCTGCGCGCGAGCCGGAGCGCTCATCTCGTTGAGGATAAAGGGTTCAACGGCTGACTTGAAAGTTCCGACCTTGACAACCTCAAACTCAACACCGAGTTTGTCAAAGAGGTTTTTCATGTATATCGTCGTACCTCCTATACCCTGAAGAGCAATACTGCCTGCCGGGTTGATAAATAGACTGTCAGCTACAGAGGCAACATAATATGTACCGGCTGAATACCCGTCACCGTAAGCAAAAATACGTTTGCCACTCTCACGGAATTTAGCCAGTTCACTCCGCAGAGCATGCAATGTAGCAGGAGCTGCGGATACGCCACCACACTTCAGATATATCATGTCCACATCCTTGCTATCAGTTGCAGTGCGAATGGCGGACACGAGCACATCGAGAGCCTGCGGACGCTCAATGTCACCCTGTACCAGACCTATATAGTCCACATCGCGCGCTTCTTCGCGTTCTTCAATCACTCCGGACAAGTCTATTCTAAGAATACTGTGTCGTTTCAGTGACTCGGTATCAGAACCGGAAGCACCGATTTTGCCTAACAGGGCGACAATGACGATGACCGCTGTCATCGTAAACAAGCCCAAAGCCACCCATACGGCTGCAAAAGAAGAAAGAAAGTTAAGAAAAAATTTCTTTAACATTTTACTATGTCTTGGATATAAGAAGTTCCTTTAATTTATCGACCGAGTCACGTCTTTTCCAAATCTACTGTCATACCGAAATACTC
>CAMWRB010000165.1 GCA_947176545.1 uncultured Porphyromonadaceae bacterium | reverse complement strand
CCATAAACTGTGCCAACGCATTGGTGCCGAAGAATGTATTGATGACCGATGAAATGGTCTTTGCATTAATCAGGTCGATAGGTGTGAAGACCTCGTTGTCGCGTACATTCATACGCTCACGAATGGTACGGGCCATACGCGCCAGACCGACACCGAATTGATTGTAAAGCTGCTCACCTACCGTGCGGACGCGACGATTGGACAGATGGTCGATATCATCGACATCGCTCTTGGCATTGATGAGCTGTATAAGATATTTGATAATGGAGACAATGTCCTCACGAGTGAGAACCTTGACATCCATTGATGTGTCAAGATTGAGTTTCTTGTTAATTCTATAACGGCCCACTTCGCCGAGGTCATAGCGTTTCTCGGAGAAGAAGAGGTTCTGAATAACCTCACGGGCAGACATCTCATCGGGAGCGTCGGCGTTACGTAGCTGACGATAGATGAAATGAATAGCCTCCTGCTCGTTATTGGACTGGTCTTTCTGCAGTGTATTGAATATGATTGAATAGTCAGTTGCACTGACATTCTCTTTCTCCAGAAGGATAGTTTTGGTACCGCTCTCCAGAATGGCATCAATCTGCTCGGGAGTGAGGACAGTGTCACGCTCGGCGACAACCTCAGTACGTGTCGTAGTCTCCACCTCACCGGTGTCGGCATCGACATTATCTTCAACCCAGGTCTTGACAACACGCGCAGCGAGCTTCTTGCCGACCGCCTTTTTCAGATTCTCTTTTGTAGCCTTGACTTCTTCTGCAAGGTCGAATATTTCGAGGATATCCTTGTCGCTCTCCATACCGATGGAGCGAAGCAACGTGGTGACCGGCAATTTCTTCTTACGGTCGATGTAAGCATACATGACATTGTTGATGTCTGTAGCGAACTCAATCCAGCTGCCTCTGAAGGGGATGATACGTGCACTGTAAAGCTTGGTGCCGTTGGCGTGCATACTCTGACCGAAAAATACACCCGGTGAACGGTGCAGCTGTGATACGACAACGCGCTCGGCACCATTGATGATGAATGTACCCCAATCGGTCATATAAGGTATAAGACCGAGATATACATCCTGTATCGAAGTGTCAAAGTCTTCGTGTTCCGGGTCTGTGCAATAGAGTTTGAGCTTGGCTTTCAGAGGCACACTATATGTCAGACCTCTCTCCAGACACTCCTCTATGGAATATCTCGGAGGGTCGATATAGTAGTCAAGAAACTCAAGCACAAAATTATTGCGCGTGTCGGCGATTGGGAAATTTTCCGCAAACACTTTGTAGAGACCTTCATTCTTACGGTTCTCCGGCGGAGTATCGAGCTGAAGGAAATCTCTAAACGACTTCAGCTGCACATCCAGGAAGTCCGGAAAGGGCAGCGGGTTCTTAATCGTCGCGAAATTAACGCGCGGTTTTTCAGTCAAATTAGTAGACATTGGGTTAGAATTAGTGATATATTCTTACAGATTACCGACACTCGACACGACTAAGCTACATTACGTCTGAATTGTCGGAATCAGTCCTTATCGTACATGAATTAACATATCTTAAGCCCGTTTCAGTTATAATATCCCAAAGAATGTTAAAAACTGTAGCGGGCGTATTCCGGCTTTCAGGCTCTTATCGGGTTCTTCAGAGATTGAAAACCGGTCGGATATGTGTTTGAAGTAATTCGTAATTTAAATAGCGAAGAGAGGAAATATGGAGAGATAGTGAAAAAAGGTTAAGTAGTGTACGCATATGCGCACCTACTTAACCTGTATTTCATGCGATGAAAAGCTTATTTAAGCTCAACTTCGGCACCAGCCTCTTCGAGCTGCTTCTTCAGGCCCTCAGCCTCGGCTTTGGGAAGACCCTCTTTGATTTTGCTGGGAGCGTTGTCCACGAGTTCCTTAGCCTCTTTAAGACCAAGACCTGTGAGCTCTTTAACGAGCTTAACAACAGCGAGCTTGGAGGCACCGGCGGCCTTGAGCTCAACGTCGAAGCTTGATTTCTCCTCAGCTGCGGCACCACCTGCTGCGGGACCTGCTGCTACTGCAACTGCTGCAGCTGCGGGCTCGATGCCATACTCTTCTTTCAAAATCTGAGCGAGTTCGTTTACTTCCTTTACGGTCAAGTTAACAAGCTGTTCTGCAAATGCTTTCAAATCTGCCATTTCTGTATTTGTTTTTTTGATTTTTATACTGTGATTTTATTATTTGTTGGATAGAGTCTCCAGAATGCCATGAAGTTTGTTGGCACCGCTCTGGAGGCCGCTGATAACGTTCTTCGCAGGGCTCTGCAGAAGGGCGATAACGTCGGCGATGAGCTCGTTCTTGCTCTTGATGTTCGAGAGTACGTCCAACTGGTCCTCTCCAACATATATTGTCTCTTCGACATAAGCTCCTTTGAGCATCGGCAGAGTATCGTTCTTGTCGCGGAACTTCTTGATGAGTTTCGCAGGAGCGTTACCTACATTGCTCAACATGAGTGTAGTCTCTCCATGAAGCAGATTGTACAGTTCGCTGTAGTCAATCTCGCTTGCCTCGAGGGCTTTCTTCAGAAGAGTATTCTTAACACACAGCATCTTGATGCCCTCCTTGAAGCAGGCGCGACGGAGTGCACTTGTCTTCTCGGCATTAAGACCGGCAGTCTGTACCAGATATACACAGGCGTATTCACCGAGTGTATTACCGATATTCTCTATAATTATTGATTTATCTTCCTTTTTCATTGCGATTACGTGTTTGAAGGTTATTCAGTCACCGTCTTGGGCTCAACCTTGACACCGGGGCCCATTGTGGAGGATAGATAAATACTCTTGATATAGGTACCCTTTGCTGTGGCGGGTTTCAGCTTAACGAGAGTGTTAAGGAATTCGCGGGCGTTGTCACGCATCTGCTCCGGAGTGAATGACACTTTACCGATTGAAGCATGTACGATACCTGTCTTGTCCACCTTGAAGTCAATCTTACCCTGCTTAACCTCCTTAACAGCCTTTGCAACATCCATTGTTACAGTACCGCTCTTGGGGTTAGGCATAAGACCGCGAGGACCGAGGATACGACCCAAAGGACCGAGCTTACCCATCACGCTGGGCTGTGTGATGATTACATCTACATCAGTCCAACCACCTTTGATTTTCTCCAGGTATTCGTCAAGGCCTACATAATCTGCACCGGCTTCTTTGGCAGCAGCCTCTGCATCCGGATTACAAAGTACGAGAACCTTCACTTGCTTACCAGTACCGTGAGGGAGAGACACAACGCCGCGCACCATTTGGTCAGCTTTGCGGGGATCAACACCCAGACGTACATCGATATCAAACGAAGCGTCAAACTTCTCAAAGGATATCTCTTTTACTTTATCGGCAGCTTCTGCCAGAGTATAGGCCTTCCCTGCTTCAAGCTTCGACAAAGCCAACTTTTGATTTTTTGTCAGTTTTCCCATGTTACTTGAAGATTAATTTAGTTCGGGGAATTCACCTTTGACAGTGATACCCATACTTCTCGCTGTGCCGGCAACCATACGCATTGCCGAGTCTAAAGTAAAACAGTTCAAATCAGGCATCTTGTCTTCTGCAATTGTCTTCACCTGTTCCCATGTGATTTCAGCCACCTTGTTACGGTTAGGCTGAGCAGAACCACTCTTGAGCTTGGCAACCTCCTTGAGCTGTACTGCCACCGGCGGAGTCTTGACAACGAAGTCGAAACTCTTGTCTGTGTAGTATGTGATTACTACAGGCAGAACTTTTCCGGCCTTATCCTGGGTGCGGGCGTTGAATTGCTTGCAAAATTCCATGATGTTGATACCCTTCGAACCCAAAGCAGGTCCTACCGGAGGCGATGGATTGGCTGCACCGCCTTTAATCTGCAATTTGATCTGTCCAGCAATTTCTTTAGCCATTTTTC
>CAMWRB010000164.1 GCA_947176545.1 uncultured Porphyromonadaceae bacterium | reverse complement strand
AGACACGCTACTACGAGGGGCGCATCCACATGAACCGCGGTGACGATGCCGCCGCTCTGACCTCATTCCTGCAGGCCGCCGAGGACTCCGCCGAATGCACCGACCCCAGTGCTCTGGCGCGACTGCTTATTGTGCAAGGATATATGTACTATAGGGAGCATCAGTTCAGACCTTACACTGAGTGTAATTTAAAGGCTGCGGAGATATACCGTTCTACGGGAGACTCCATCCAACTGCAAGGATGTCTTGCAAGAGCACTAATCGGATCCAATATATTGGGTGACAGTCTTCTTGCGACATCAATTTTGGATAGTAGCATTGATATAATAGAGAGGAACAGGTATCCTGAGGAGGCTTTAAAGATCTCAGTTCTATCAGCTTTCCCGAACTATCGGTCAAAGGAGGATTTCGATACATTCTTAGGATACCTGAATCGGGATTCATTGTCAAGTGGTGCTTTAGCAACGGAATTAGGATATACGTTATTCCGCTACGGCGATAAATCGAATGCCCTCAAATATATTGACATGGGTGATATGAGTGATTCAATTCATTATTACGCAGTAAAAAGTGATATACTTGAAAATTGTAATGATTATCAAGGAGCGCTTGAGGCATATAAGTCATATCTGACCGCAGAGGAGAACTCCATCCAGGAGATGGTAAATAATGAGTTGCTATTCACACGTCGCAAATATTCTCTCGAAATGGATTCGCTAAATGCTATATCTTTAAGAGAGCGTTATATCTATATTACATGTGGAGTTATAATAATCCTCGTGATGCTATGCATTCTGACAGTATTATATCTGCGCAACGTACGTCTATCCTTAAGCAGTACCCGTCTTTCACTTGAAAATACGCGTCTGAATTATGACCTCTCCTGTTCTGAGAGAGACAAACTGGAGGCTCAGAACACTCTTCTGTCCGAGCGTCTGGAAAATGAGAGAACGAGTTTGGAAGACTTGTTATTGGAAAACAAAGAACTTTCTGAACGGTTGAAATTTCTGATAAGCAACCGTCTGAATATCATCAACGGTATTCTGGCCAGTGAAGTTAGTGGGAATGAAAAATTCGGTATACCGTTCAAAGAGTTGTCCTCCAAAATTCACGAAGATAAAAACAGTTTCATGGCCCATGTGCGTGAGACTATCGAGATTTCGTATCCGAAGTTTATGTTGTATCTGAGGGAACATAATCTGACGGAGTTCGAAGTTAATTATGTATGTTTGTATTGTCTGGGTCTGAAAGGAAATGATATGGGGACGTATCTGGGTGTCGCGAACCATTACAATTTCAGCCATGCGATACGTAAAAAATTAGGTATAGACAAGGAGAAGATATTTTTGGGAAAATATCTGGTGAATCTGATGCAATCCCTGTGATTAGTGACTGTAAGATTCGTGACGTTTGGGTCCCTTTAGAGACTTTTTTCGGGAATTAGAGGTTTTAACATATGTTAAAAATTATAACTACTTAATCTACAATTAGATGTAAATATCAAATAGAGACTTTGCAAGACTTTTTTTTCGACTTTATTTATTACATTTGTACCGTAAAACATAAAAAACACAAGTGGTATGAGACTCTTCATAAGATTGATTTCCGTCGTGATCTTGATGACACCATTGTTGGTTTATGCCGATGTGACGCCGTATATTATAAAGATAGGCCGGATGTGTCCCGGAAACTCCGGTGGCACAGTCGGACATACTCCGGCCGCAACAGCCGATGTAGAGCTTACATTTGATAATGAGACCGGCGAACTGACCATTTCTGCCCCCGGTACTATCAATGGTTGTGTTTACGTGTATGACCTCAGTGGCATGCAGGAGGCCTATTCTCCGGAGCTGAATACGACGGTAACTTTGCCACGCACGGAGGATGTCCATGTCATCTCCCTGCAGGGTACGAACTGGTATGGAGAAGGCAAAATCGTTTATTAAACTTTAATATTATATTATTAACCTAATAACATATAATTATGAGCAAGAATAATGAAATCTCAAGATTTATTGCCTCATTAGGGCAGGATTCATCAAATGAATCAATGGACGCAATCGTTCTCTCGGTAGGTGGAAGTGTAACGGCAGGTGAAGAGAATGGACGATGTGAGAATGGTGGAGATTGTAGTTCTACAACAAATAAGCAAGTGTGCCTAAATCACCAAAACTGTAATCTCTCGATAAATAATGGTACTTGTACAAATCCTTCAATTATTTCACCGAGTAAGCCAAACTCTTCCTGTGGTAGTAATGGAGGTCCCTCCAGTATCACAAATTGTTCTTGTTAGAATACAACATATATCGCGCCTTTGGGGAAACTAGCTGGTTATGAAGATAAGCAGATATATAAGTCTGATTGGTATAGACAATGCGAATACGCTGTTGTTTAATGCATCATCAAGCAAATTTGTTGTTATCAGAAATCGTGTGATTGATAATGCAGACGAACTTTATCGTTTAGCAGAAAGTGACCCGGAGCTGAAGAATAAACTTAATGAGGCAAATGTCTATGTCGATGATAATGTCGATGAAATAGAGGAATTGAAGAATAAGATTCATGCTGCTGATAATGACAATCGGTTGTTTCAGCTCAATATCAATCCAACTTTAGACTGCAATTTCAGGTGCTGGTACTGCTATGAGAATCATCATAAGGGTTCGTTCATGTCGGCGCAGACGATAGAGAGTGTTGTGAAGTTTATAGATAACACGCTTGAACGCTTACGGGAACTTGAAGAGTTTCATATCAGTTTCTTCGGTGGTGAACCTCTCATAGGGTTTGATGATGTGGCAAGACCTTTGATTGAGCAGGTACAACAGCTCTGTAAAGCCCATGATGTGAGATTGAGTATACATTTCACTTCAAACGGATATCTGCTTAATGAAGAAATCATATCGTTTCTTTCCAACTATCGGGTGTCATTTCAGATTACTCTTGACGGTGACAGGGAGCAGCATGACAAAACACGTTTCTCGAAAGGTGGTGGAGGCAGTTTTGACAAAATAATCGAGAATATACTATTGCTTGTCAAACATAAACTGTGGGTTACGGTAAGAATTAACTATACGACTCAGAACGCTGAAAGTATAAGGGATATCATCAACTATTTTGAAGAATGCACACCGGAGGAGAGGAATTGTTTCAGCTTTGACTTCCACCGGGTATGGCAGCAGAGGGATAGGAAGGATGATATGACCGATGAGGCAGTTGCGGAGATAAAGAACACCTTCAAAAAGAAAGACTTTGCTGTCTCAACCTTTATACATAGAGATGTGACCAACTCATGTTACGGTGATAAGACCAATTATGTGCTGATTAACTACAACGGGGAGGCATTCGGTTGCACTGCCCGTGACTTCGTTTCCGAGAATCGAATCGGTATGTTGCAACCTGATGGAACAATCCTCTATGATGAGCCGGTATATTCGGAACGCGCCAAAGCAAAATTTAAAAATTCTGTCTGTCACGAATGTCGGATTGCCCCTATCTGCGGTGGGGGCTGCCGGCAACGTGCCTACGAGTCCTTAGGTGCGGGTAACCGGTGCGTCTATAATTATGACGAGGAGGATAAGGATGCGAAAATTCTTGATATATTCTATCATTCATTCTGTTAATATTTATACATTTGAATAATAATTGATTTTTAAGAGGCAGAGCGACATGAAGCGATTAGTGACCTTTAAAACCGATAGCTCGATGAGTAAATATATACTTGCATCTCTCTCACTTTTGGTATTCTACTGCTCTTACGCACAGGAGAATGCGCCGGTAGTCGAGAAGAATGACACGACAGCGACTTATCTTCAGGAGTTTGTCGTGGAGTCGAAGAATGCGTGGATAGAGAAAGATAGGGCGGTGTTTGTGCCTACGCGCAGGGAGAAGAACCGTGCCAACTCTCCGGC
>CAMWRB010000163.1 GCA_947176545.1 uncultured Porphyromonadaceae bacterium | reverse complement strand
CCGGAATACCGCCGAAATGTTTGAGAAGAATAGATAATGGGAAGAAAAACCAAAATTTCTTCATCAGAAAATTGGCTTCTCTTCCCAGACTTCGATAGGCAGCCAACCCCAATATGAAGTCATAATTGGATGTATGCGGAGCAACGCATATCACGCATTTGTCGCGTCGAGCTACAGTGATATCAACGCTCCAGCCGAACATCTTCAACAAGCTGCCCCATATATTCATAATTCAGACTTATTTAGCTGTTTCCTTGAGAGCATCTTTGATATCCTGGGGCAGAGCACCGTTGAATTTGCTGATTGCCGATTCAATACTCTCGTTGAACTCAGTATTAATCTTGTTGAACAGTTTGTTGAAGAACTGCTTCTTCTCCTTACTGTATTCTTTCATATCAGCAAACGCCTTGGGTCCCTTGTCAAAATAGATGTTGGCGTGTTTGCAAGCTGTTTCAACAGCATCCATAACTGTACCGACAGCTTCTGAAATAGCTTTCCTGTCCGCATTCTTAACGTTTACGTATGCATCAAGCATTTCTTCGGTTACAAGAACTCCTATAGCGTTCACATACTTTTTAAATTCTCTCTTATTAGCCATTTTATTATAATTTTAGGTTATTTATTTCTATAATTTATTGTTAAAGATTATACTACTATAACGGATTAAATACCTTAATAGTTGAATGAAGAAAAATACTTCATATGGTTATATCCGACCGAGGCTAATCGCGTCGTTCTTTTCGCGATGCGTCAATCCTCAATAATATGAAGATAAGTATTGTAAAGCCCCAGAGGGAAGAACCTCCATAACTGAAGAAGGGGAGCGGTATTCCTATGACGGGACATAACCCGAGAACCATTCCGATATTGATACCTAGATGAAATATCAGATATGACACCACGCAGTATGCGTAAACACGCCCGAAGGGGGTACGTTGGCGTTCGGCTATGTGTATGACTCTCATTATAAGCACTGCGAACAAAACCAGAACTGCTACCGCTCCCACAAATCCCTCCTCCTCACCGATAGTACAGAAAATAAAGTCTGTATGTTGTTCGGGGACATATTTAAGTTTGGTCTGCGTACCGTTAAGAAATCCTTTTCCTGTGACTCCTCCCGAACCTATCGCTATCTTGGACTGATTCACATTGTAGCCTACACCACGCAAGTCTTCGACAATTCCCAACGTAACCTTGATACGATTCTGTTGGTGAGGTTGCAAGACGTTATTGAAGGCATAATTGACTGAAAACAAAAACAGCACACCAATCAGAGCAAAGCATATTGTTATGACAAATTTCTGTATGTGATGCCGGAACATGGCTAAAGCGACGTAGATGATACCGGCTCCCAACATGGTGAGGAAGAAAATAATTCCATTCAAGGTAATCCCGCACGCAGCCAATATTGTCACGACAATACCATACAGCACAAATCCGAATATGACATTTCTGGCGATTATCAAATCTCTGCAGTAGAACAACAACATACTGCAGAAAATTAAGGATATGATGAGCAGTACTGTAAATTCACCAAGCGGAATATTCAGTATAAGAGGGTCTGCAAATTTGACTGCAACCACAAAATAGACAACAGCACATAGTACCGAGAAGAGAACAAGACCGCTCATGCCTTCCCGATACAATACAAATATCAATGAAAAATATACCAATGCACTTCCGGTCTCCTTCTGAAGCAATATCAGAATAATCGGGAGGAAAATTATCATAAGCGCCCGATAATAATTGGTGATATTGGCATTGAGAGAAAAATTGTAGGAAGAGAACAGTTTGCCTAATGCCAGAGCTGTTGCAAACTTACCGAATTCGGCCGGTTGCAGACTGACAGGTCCCAATACAATCCATGACCTCGACCCTTTGATGTCAGGTGCTATAAAGATAGTCAGAAGCAATAGTAATATGACAGCGCCATATATCGGGTAAGAGTAAGCCTCATATATCCTGTAATCTATAAGGAGCAGACTGAGTCCGATAATCAGCCCCAGAGCAATCCATGTAAATTGTTTACCGGAGAACTCGTCAAATGAGAAGATATTAGCACGGTCAAAATCATAGCTGGCCGCATATATACTTATTGCACCGGCTGTGACAAGAAGCAGGTACAGGATTATCGTAAACCAGTCAAGCGAACGGAATATCGAAACGTTCGCATCAGTGCTTTTTAACTCCACTTGATATAATCGTATTTGAGTTAAACATTTTTTCCTCTATCCCTTTGCGTCCGGCGCTGATTTCACCGTTAAGATATTTCTCGATAATAAGACTTCCTATCGGCACGCCGTAGGCAGCTCCGAATCCGGCATTCTCCACATACACCGCCACTGCTATTTTAGGGTCATTATATGGAGCAAAGCCGATAAACGCAGAGTGGTCCTTACCGTGAGGATTCTGAGCGGTACCGGTCTTGCCGCATACCTCTATACCGGGAAGGTTGGCACCACGACAAGTACCTCCTAATACAGCCATACGCATTCCTTCGGCTATTACATCATAATATTCCCTCTTAATCGACGGTTTGTGCTTGACTCTGAATTTATCATCAATTACACTATCGGATATGGCTTTGACCACATGAGGGGTGTAATACCAGCCGCGATTGGCTATCGTGGCACATAAATTGGCTATCTGAAGCGGAGTGGCAAGAACTTCTCCCTGACCGATGGAAACAGAGATAATACTGTTTCCACTCCAATTGGCACCTCTGAAACTCTTGCTGTAAAATTCAGAGTTAGGGATAAATCCGCGGCTTTCACCCGGAAGGTCTACACCAAGTTTATAGCCGTAACCCATCTCGACGATATATTTTTTCCACTTTTCAAACTGATTGAAGGGTTTTGTGCCTTTCTTGTCAATCATATGTTTGAATCCCCAACAGAAGTAAGCGTTACACGAAGTCTGCAGTGCCGGTTTCAACGCTATAGGTGAGCCATGACCGTGACAACCGACTCTGAGTCCGTTGATATACCCGTGGTAGCATGGATACATGGTTGAAGTCGTGACAACCCCCTCCTGAAGGAATATCAATCCTTGAGTGGGTTTAAATGTTGAGCCGGGAGGATAGGCACCCTGGATGGCACGGTCATAAAGGGGTTTGAAAGGGTCCAATACCAATTTCGCATAGTTTTTACCCCTATCCTTACCTACCAAAAGCGAAGGGTCATAGTTAGGGGATGACACCAGACATAAAATCTCACCGGTTGTCGGTTCGATGGCTACAATTGCACCTATCTTACCCTGCATCAGCTTTTCACCATATTCCTGGAGCTCAAGGTCAATGGAAAGTGTGAGATTTCGCCCGGAAACGGGAGCTACATCATGTTTGCCCTCCTCGTACTTTCCTTTGATGCGGCCATGCGCATCTTTCATCAGAATCTCGATACCCTTGATGCCGCGCAATGCCACTTCATGGCTCTTTTCAATTCCTAAATCACCGGTATAATCACCGGAACGATAATAGGAATCCTTGGCGACATCTTCAGCAGATACCTCCCTGATATTACCCAATATATTAGCCGCAGCGGTCGTATTATATTCGCGGACGGTACGCTTCTGAATGAAAAAACCGGGGAACATGTATAGTTTTTCCTGCAATCTCCCGAAATCTTCCTGAGATAAGTGTGATATTAATTTCTGAGGGGTATAGGCTGAATAGCCGGGATTGCGGCGCGGGTCTTTCATATCTTCCCATTCCTGACGCAACTCCTCGACAGTTATACCCAGTACGTCGCACAATGCGAGTGTATCGATATCGCTGCTGACATCCTTGGGAATTAGCATAACGTCGTATGCAGGCTGATTGAACACTACAAGGCGTCCCTCCCGGTCATATACCAGTCCGCGGGCCGGATATATGACACGTTTCAGAAAGGCATTGGATATCGCACTATCTTTATA
>CAMWRB010000162.1 GCA_947176545.1 uncultured Porphyromonadaceae bacterium | reverse complement strand
ATCTCCTTGTTGTCGACAGGTACCTTTCTGGAAGTCGCTGCCTCGAGTTGCCAGTGCCAGTAATTCAGGTTAGTGGGTCGATGCTTCAGCTTTAAAACACCTTTTACATCTTCAGTCACCTGTCCTTTTATCTTCTTATCACCACTTTTATGGTCGATTATCCGCAATCCGGTTACAACCGCTTTATATGGCCAACTTTCCGATTGACGGTTGAAAGTCCGAGGATATTTTATCGGCTTATCGTGCAAGTCTGAGACTTTGAAGTAGAAGTCAGGATATGCAGTATTATGATGAGAGTAACAACCGGAATAGTCGGAAAGATTGATATCCTTGCCACCGAGCCAATAGTCGCTACCCGGTTTGGTCTGACGCCATATAGCGTGTCGGTCAGCTATGAATTGCCCGCCTAAAAGATTTAGAGAGAGGTTGTAAGGATGTTTGAAAATCTCTGACGAGCGTTCAGTCCGGAAGTGAAACCGGTCTATGACGCCGTTGTAGAAACATTCTTCATATCCAATATCACTTCGACGGTGCATTATGGTTTTGTCTGTGTCTGTAAATGAGTCAGCCTCCAGGGGATATATGTGTGACGCGGTGGGTAGCAACTCTACCGGATAAGCCGGATTATCGTGTACAGTCATTTTCTTAGATTGTGACATTCCTACGAGCAGCCTCGCGATGTAATTCTCTCAATACGTTGTTTATGCCGGCAATGGTGTTGTCCAAATCCAAATGCTCCTGACGGATTATATCGTCTCCCTCGAAGAATGAGAGATAATATGTGTCGAAGTCACCATAATAGGCTGTGATGCGCACGCGTATACCATATCCCAAGTCGAGGGCTATACAAGTAGTCTGATTGTCAGATACTTCTCCGAATATAAGGCGCTCCGTTGATAGATGTATGCCAATATTGAGTTTGTCCAATTCACTTCGTTGCCCGGCGGAGAGATGCTCTATGTGTTTAATGCTCCACTTGTTCCTGTCAATGGTGATAGGTCTGAGAGTGTCAGCAATATATCTGATATATGAATGTTGGCGTGGGAGAGCTATATCTTTCCATCTGAAGAAGACATGTATATTCTCATTACGATATAATTTCATGAGAGTATTGCCAACCTGTATGGTGTCATATTCATCGTGTGAATTTGACAGCATATCGTCATACTTCCTCCAGCCTTTTTCGAAGCTGGAGCTATTGACTGTGTGATATATGACAGTGTTACTCATTGTCTTCTATCTCAGTAATATTAATTTCGGGAATTCCGTCCTGAATCTCAATCTCCATGAGTCTGAGAATACGTGGTGAGAGAGCCCAATTTATAAAGTCAAACATCGTGTCGTTGATGTATTCAACCCTCCTTATACATTCAGCTGCATTATCAATCTTTGTCTCGACATCACACTGCGACTCAAGCATTACACCATATTCACGCATGGTCATACCGTTATATTCGGTGCTTTCCAATCGGGCGTATGCTCCATATAGTACGCGCATTATCATGCCGTCAGCTGTCAGAGTGTAGAAGTGGGTTGAGGGTGTAGCGTCAGATGTAAAGTCTGCAGGACGCAAGATTTCTGCGGGTGAGTCAAGCAACTGTTCGCTGAGCGCTACAGATAATATCTCCGGCTCAACACACTCGAAGTTGCGCTGCATGGTGACGAGGTTTTTCTTGTTGCACATCAGATGAGAGACTGTGCCGTCACATTGATAGATAAGACGGAGAAAAGATGTGATTATATCCCGGGCTGAGTCTGCAAACGAGGTGTATCCGTTGGCGTTAAAGCTGAACTCTGCGAATTTGTCTGAAATCTTGATGCATGCCGCATCCTCACTCTGATTGTATCTGAGCGGTAATATGGCCATGGCATTAAAATCCTCACGCTTAAGCTCCAAATCCAACTTGTCTTTGACAAATCGGAAGAAATTAGTGTATGAAGTATCCGATGTGGCGATACTGAAATGTATGCGCCACTCGACATTGATGAGGAATGTGGCAGGATATTTCTTATGCTCTGCTATATGTGGAAATGGTAGTTCCATTGCAATGCGTTTAGATATCAGGATTTTAAATATAAGTTTAAATATGCGGTAGTGCCTTAATCGAGGTTTACAAACTATTCTGTTGCATCCTTTCAATTATGTTCCACGCATAATAGATGTCGTGCAGTCCCAGGCCTATATTGTATGACAGGATTCGTTCGCTGTCGTTGGTCCTGCCTAT
Organism: uncultured Porphyromonadaceae bacterium; assembly: GCA_947176545.1. Lineage (GTDB taxonomy): Bacteria > Bacteroidota > Bacteroidia > Bacteroidales > Muribaculaceae > Lepagella. The sequence continues at coordinate 1,698 of CAMWRB010000162.1, read as the reverse complement.
GGATTTGCCACTCAGAATGTTTGCCAGCTCATCGAAATATCTGAATTGACTGAAATATCTGAATCCCTTGACATGGCCTTCATCATCAGCGAAAATTTTGTCAAATATGGTATCACAGTTCTGGAATCCACGAGTGTGGACAGGAACAATCAGCACTCCTGGTTTGAACAGGTCAGTATCATCGACCAGTAGTCCGTCGGCGTCTGTGATACAGGATACGATTACATCCGCATCTTTGACCAATTGCTCTATCGTGTCGGATATTTCAAATATGACATTTGGAATATCTTTATATCGTTCAATGACTTTCTCAGCCTGGTCCTTATATCTTTTTAAGCGTACAATCAGCTGTTTTTCCTTATTAGTAGCGAAAAAGCAGTCTAATGTTGCGTAGGCCATTGCTCCGAGACCGATAAATGAATATATCCGGGCGTGAGTGTTCCGAAAGGTATTGATGGCAAGAGTTGCAACCGCTCCTGTACGTCTGGCTGTTATCCAATCACAATTAACTAATGCAGTCAAATCACCACTAAGTGTATCAAACACCATCATTTCGCTTTTAAGAGCAGGATGGTTGCCTTTGATTCTGCTTACAACTTTACATCCGAAAGTGTGATATTCCTCCGGTAGGAGACATGGCATTGTGTTGATGAAGTCATTGCCTCTCGGATGTAACGAAATCTTAGGCGGTAACTGACAGCGGTCTTTCATCAGGAACGCCTGACGAACCCATTCAACACTCTCTGCTGGAGAGATATTGAGACGCTCTATGTCACGTGATGTTATAATCTGCATTAGAATTGTTTTATAATTTAGTCTGAATTAAATTATATATTTTGTCTCTTAGTTGTTTAGCATCCTCCAGTAGTTTCATCCCGGCTTCCTCATCCAGAGTAAAGGTATTTTGGTAGTCAGCCTTTTCCCTCATTGTTTGGAGTCTGCTATAGAGTATTCCATCGTTGCGGTCAAAAATACCTGTTAAGACATAATTCTTACCAAACTGGGCTGAGGTGCCTTTGTGAGTGCCCAATTTAAGTCCGTCCGTCTGCATTAATGCTGTAACAGCATGGAATAATGAGTAATACAGCCTATTGGCTACCAAATCCCAATAATTCAGTCGGGCATTGGCTTCCGCTTGTTCCATATTGCGGGTGGATTTTTCCAACAACAAATGTATTAATGTCTTAAATTGTTCGTCTGATAAGCTCATAGGCGAATCATATCTTTTATTACATTCCTGTAAAACTGGGTACAGGATTGAGCCTCCCATTGTGAAGCAGTAAAATGTATCGGGACAACCTCGGCATTGTTTCTCCAACCGACTTCCGCAAATGGGAACACATACTTTTCGTATATGTTGTCCCCTTTAAGGGTGTCGTCCAATATTACCAATATGTCCCAATCTGAGTCGGACACAGCTTCACCGCGCGCTCTGGAGCCATATAGATAAGCGCTACCCGATGAATTTGTAAATAAAGAGGCGGATATCCGTTTTAACTCTTTAATGATACTTTTATTACTCAAATTAAGAGAACAATATTGGACGTATGTCGGGTTTATGTGTTCAGCAATGCTTTTAATGCTTCGGTGAGGCGGTGGTTGTCGTGGCGGTCGCGGATGGCGATGCGGATGTATTGCCGGCCGCGGGTGAAGCCTTTCTTGGTGGTGCAGTCCTTGATGAGGATGTTGTGGTCGGTC
>CAMWRB010000161.1 GCA_947176545.1 uncultured Porphyromonadaceae bacterium | reverse complement strand
AAATATCACTCAAAAATAAAAGCAATCTAAGTATAAACTAATTTTAAACATCTACATAACAGAAATTATTAATTATAAAAGTTTTATTATTATGGAAAACACAGCTAATAAACCGAGAATTTTAATCATCTATACCGGTGGTACCATCGGTATGGTGGAGACTCCCGACGGCCTTCAGCCCTTTGACTTCTCACACCTGATGGACAATGTGCCAAAGGTCGGAATGTTGGGATATGATATTGAGAGCGTTCAGTTTCCGCAACCTATCGACTCCTCCAATATGAATCCCTCGTATTGGAATCAGATAGTCAAGGATATAGCAGACCGCTATGAAGAATTTGACGGATTTGTCGTATTGCACGGCACTGATACAATGGCCTATACGGCTTCAGCCCTCTCATTCATGCTGCGCAATCTGCGTAAGCCGGTTGTCATTACCGGTTCGCAGCTTCCTATCGGAGATGTGCGCGAGGATGGTACGGAAAACCTGATTTCCGCCCTTCAGGTGGCTGCAGCCAAGGATGAAAACGGCGACCCGATGATACAGGAGGTTGTAATATCATTCCAGGATTACATCGTGCGCGGTTGTCGTTCGACCAAATTTACATCCACAGGTTTCCATGCCTTCAAGAGTTTCAATTATCCCAATCTGGGAGACATCGACCTGCACATCACGTACAACAAGCCTTACCTGATGCGTCACGACACTCAGCTCCCTCTGCAGCCGTTCTACTCGATGGACAGCAACCTGCTTGTGCTCTGGCTCTATCCGGGTATTACCGAGGATGTCGTCAAGGCTCAGCTTGCCACTCCCGGCATCAAGGCTGTTATCCTGAGGACATTCGGTGCCGGTAATGCACCGACGGAACAGTGGTTCCTCGATGCACTGGCAGACGCTGTCAGCCGCGGTATTATAATCTATAATGTCACTCAGTGTCAGAATGGCGGTGATGAGCAGAAACGGTATTATACCGGTGACATGCTCTCCAAGGCCGGAGTGATTTCCGGTTATGATATCACAGTAGAGGCAGCTGTCACCAAGATGATGTATCTGTTGGGCAGCGGACTCTCCGTCGATGAGATAAAAGAATATCTTACCACTTCATTGGTAGGTGAAATGACCATAGATTGAATAGATAAATAATTGTTGTGTTGTGAGGTGCGTCAGAATGTGAATTTTGACGCACCTTTTTTAAACCTTTTGTTGTCCCGTATGGTTTTAATTCTATACCAACACTTATACGACTATGTCTAAAATATTAAAGAGAATAGGATTGGTTGTCGCATCGTTACTCTGTGTAGTACCTGCGTCAGCACAATATTATCAGATAGCCAACCAACTAGCAGATATGATACAACCGGCTCTTTTCGGCGGTTTCAATTATAAGGGCTTTGTGGAGGCCGATTATGTCAAAGGTGTAGGAAGCTACAACGCCGACTTTGTAGGCGTATCGACTTCGCAGGGCTTCAGATACAGCAACTGGTTCTATATGGGCGTCGGTCTCGGCGTCGATGTCATCATGGCCAATCAGGGAGATAATTTCGGTAACTGGGGCAATCCGGATGCCGGATATACCGAGCACGGCAGTATGCAGACCGGTGTGATGATACCCCTCTTCACAGACTTCCGGTTTAACGTCGGCGGTGGAAAATCTACTTCTTTTTTCGCTGATATCAAGTTGGGTTGCTCATTCCTCGCCAGGGACAACTATATCAGGGTTAATGACGGATACGTCACCAGTCAGCAATATTTTCTGTTCAAACCGTCTGTTGGCGTAAGGATTCCGGTCAAAAGCGGCAATTCAAAACAGGCTGTGGATGTCGGTCTGACATATCAATTGCTGACGGCCAATTATTGGTCCTCATGGAATCGCAGCGTCACGCTCAACGGCCTCGGTATCAATGTGGCATACGAATGGTAAACAAAAATGATACAGGTATAAGACTGCATCAGGGGAGTGCTCGTCAGAGCATCTTCCCCTGTTTTTGTTATATACACTATGATATATGTCATAAAATAGCTAAATTTGCATTCAATATAATACATTTAGGACATGCGTAATAGCAGACAATATGCCGGGCTCACGGACCAACAGGTACGGGAGAGCCGTAAGATACATGGTGTCAATCTTCTGAGCGAAAAGACCGGTACTCCATGGTGGAAGAAATTGCTTAAGAAGTTTTCTGACCCGCTTATTATAATATTACTAATAGCCGGTGCAGCCTCTATCGGTATCTCATGTTATGAATACTGGATGCAGGATAAGGGGATAAGCGTATTTTTTGAGCCGGCCGGCATTATTATCGCCATTCTTCTTGCCACTATTCTCGCTTTCGTCTTTGAGCATAAGGCAGATAAGGAGTTTTCACTTCTGACACAGGTCAATGAACATGAACCGGTGACTGTCATCCGCAACAACCAAGCCTGCAAAGTCCCCAAGAGTGATATCGTGGTCGGTGATATTGTCATACTCAATACCGGCGAAGAGGTTCCGGCCGACGGTGAATTGCTTGAGGCTGTTTCTATGAGTGTTGATGAATCATCGCTCACAGGTGAACCGGTCTGCTCCAAGACAACCGACCCTGCACAATTTGATGCCGAGGCTACATTCCCGTCCAATCATCTGATGCGTGGCACAAAAGTTATGGAGGGACACGGAGTGATGCGTGTCCTTGCTGTCGGTGACCACACAGAGCAAGGCAAGGTTATGCAGTCGGCCCAGATAGACCGTAACGTCCGCACTCCGTTGAGCATACAGCTTGAGGGTCTCGGCAAACTCATATCAAAGATTGCGTCTCTGATATGTGTGATTGTTGTCATAGGCCGGTTTGTGACATATTTCATGAGTCAGCCCTTTGATTCGGGAGAGTTTATCACCTATGCACTTCAGACCGTCATGTTGGCTGTATCACTGATGGTAGTGGCAGTGCCTGAGGGACTCCCTATGGCTGTGACTCTATCGCTCGCATTCTCGATGCGCAGAATGTTGCGAACCAAAAATCTCGTTCGTAATCTGCACGCATGTGAAACGATGGGGTGTGTGACGACCATCTGTACCGATAAGACAGGCACATTGACACAGAACCGTATGCAGGTCAGTGAGATGCAATTCTTTGGAAATCCGCCGGAGGAGGTGGTCTATGAAGGGTTGGCGGTCAATGCGACTGCCCGTCTGCAGAATGAAAACGGCTGTATAGAGGTGCTGGGCAACCCCACTGAGGGAGCATTGTTGCTATGGATGATGTCCAAAGGGGTGGACTATAATACACTGCGTGAGCATACTGTCTTGTTGAAGGAGATAACGTTCTCCACCGAACGGAAATATATGGCCACCCTGGTTGAATCCGACGGCCGTCGTATACTCTATATCAAGGGTGCTCCTGAAATAGTATACGGTATGTGTACCGACAAATCGGGTGCAGAACCCGAACAAATCGACACTCTGCTGAGCGGTTATCAGAATCAGGCGATGCGTACACTCGGTTTTGCATACGCCATCCTCGCTGCTAATGAAGAGGGTATAGTGGATGATAAAATCAAGGCCCGTGATATTAAATTTCTCGGCGTAGCCGCTATCTCCGACCCGGTACGCGAAGATGTTCCGGAGGCAGTGCATCAGGTCTATGATGCGGGAATCAACGTCAAGATTGTGACTGGTGATACTCCGGGAACAGCCAAAGAGATTGGTCGACGTATCGGACTGTGGAACGATGAGACTGATGGTGATTCCAATATCATCACCGGCCCGGAGTTCGCCGCTCTCTCAGATAAGGAGCTGCGCGAGCGTGTCAGTGATATTAAGATTATTTCCCGTGCGCGACCGCTCGACAAGAAACGTCTTGTAGAGACCTTGCAGGATTTGGGTGAGGTTGTGGCTGTCACCGGCGACGGTACCAATGATGCCCCGGCACTTAAGAGCGCTCATGTAGGTCTCTCGATGGGAGACGGTACGGCGGTTGCAAAGGAGGCCTCAGATATCACCATCATAGAT
>CAMWRB010000160.1 GCA_947176545.1 uncultured Porphyromonadaceae bacterium | reverse complement strand
CTGACGAGGTTGTTCCCAACAACGATGTCAAGTCAGAGCTTTATATGGACGGAGCTTTCCTTGCATACTCCTCAATGGCAAGCATTGACCAGATGGGTGTCCGTGCTGCTTCAGTTCTTTTTGGCGGTGCGCGCAAGTCTGCCGGCTGGTATGAGGTCAAGATTGCCGAGGGTCAGTTTACCGTCGGTGGCGCTCCCTCACCCGCTATGACTCTCTTTTATCAGATTGAAAACTTCTGTTCTATCGAGCCGGTTGCCGGTGTTGTCGAGGAGGTAAACAATATCTTCCTCTATTTCGATAAGGATGTAGTAAAGGTTGAGATTGACGAGACCAAACTCGGTGACCTGACCTGTCTGGCTCATTATACCGACAACAACGGTGCATCCGTCACTCCCGAATATCAGCTCAATGCCGTGTCTCTCAATGAGGGTGACGAATGGGCGGTGGCCGTGACATTCGGCAACCCCGACGGTATCGCCGAGGTATTCCGCTATGAGGGCAACTATAACGTGAATATCCCCGCCGGTCTCGTGGTTTCATACAGCAAGGGCGCCAACTATGACACAGACCCCACTGACCTGATTGTACGTCGCAATCCCCGCTACAATTTCGCCTATATCATCCCCTCGTTCGAGCAGCCCGTCATCATGCCCGAAAATGAGTCTGTTGTAGAGAGTTTCTACGAGTTCACTATCGAGCTGGAGCCCTCTGTCGTAGACCTTCTCTTTGCCGACACTATGAGCACAAGCCATATATATCCTGTCTTTGACGGAGTGGTCGACACTTCATCTGTGATATGCAATGTCAAGGCTCTCCCGACAGAGTATGACGCTAACGATAAAAACGACAACACCGTACATTACAAGGTGATTGACTCCGCAACCAAGCAGTTTGCCACAGAGCCTGTCAAGGTTGAACCGGGTGACTACGCGCTGGTACTTGCCGACAAGTCTTTCTCCTGCACCCGTATGAATGACGGCCATCAGGTATGGTCAGCTCCCTATCAGTATTTCTATACCGTCAAGAGCGGCAGCACCAAGGTTGAGGAAGTAGCTGTCGAGGGTGTGAAGAGCATCTACAACCTTCAGGGTATCAGAATCAACAAGAATGTCGAGAACCTCCCCGCCGGTCTGTATATCATCAACGGCAAGAAGGTGCTTGTGAAATAATTATTGAATATCCAATCTTAAATTGCAATTAATCAATCATCTGATTATGCAACCTGATTTCCAATCACCGGAGCTCCGTCATCAGACGGGGCTCCGTTTGCGAAGGGTGGTGGACGGCATGGCCTCCACCGGTCTTGACACCCTTCTTCTGGCCGATAACGCCAATGTGTTCTATATGTCAGGGCGTTATTATCGCGGATATGTATACGTGACCCGGACGGGCAAGTGTATATACTTCATCATTCATCCCGACATATTCGCGCCCGCCGACAATGTGGTCAGCATCCGCAAGCCGGAGCAAATCCCGTCGGAGCTGACCCGTATGGGCATAGACCTGCCGCATGTCGTAGGACTCGAATATGATGCTCTCTCCTACAGTGAGGTGAGTCGCCTCGCCAAAGTCTTCGGGGAGGCGGTGAGTGCGGACTGCAGCGGTGTGATGCGTGGTGCGCGCATGGTCAAGACCCCGTATGAAATAGAGCTTATGCGAATAGACGGCGTGCATCAGTCCGCCGTCTACGAACGTATAGGCCGGCTATATCGCCGCGACATGACCGACCTTGAATTTCAGGTCGAGATTGAGCGCGCGTTGCGTCTGGAAGGCTGCCTCGGCTATACGCGTGTGGCCGGTCGCCTTATGGAGATTAACATGGGTAGCGTCATCAGCGGTGACAATGCCGATGTGCCCTCTCCCTATGACTTTGCAATGGGCGGCGCCGGACAGTCGCCATCGCTACCGGGTGGCGCCGACGGCATGACTATGAAACACGGCACGACCGTCATGGTCGACATGAACGGCAACTTCAACGGCTATCAGACCGACATGACGCGTGTCTGGTCCGTAGGTGAGATTTCCGAAGAGGCTCTCAAAGCGCATGAATGCTCCCGCCGCATATTGCGTGCTCTGGAGCGTGAGACCCTGCCGGGCGTAGAAATCCGCTCCCTCTATGACCGGGCGATGGAAATCGTACGTGAGGAGGGGTTGGAGCGGTACTTCATGGGACATAACCGTCAGGTAGCCTTTATCGGTCACGGTGTCGGAATCGAGCTTAACGAACAGCCGGCCATCACCGCGCGCTGTCGTCAGATTGTCGAGGAGGGTATGACCCTCGCTCTCGAACCCAAGTTTGTCATTCCCGGCACAGGCGCCGTCGGTGTCGAAAATACATACGTGGTCAGAGCCGACGGCCTTGAGTGCCTGACCGTCTGCCCCGAAGAAATCAAGAGCCTTATATGAATTTCAGCAAAGAGATAGATGACCGCGCGTTTCGTCTGGTCGGCGAGGTTGCCGACCGGATGGGACGTGAGGTGTATGTAGTCGGTGGCTTCGTGCGCGACCTGATGCTCGGCCGTCCGTGCAATGATTTGGACTTCGTGACTGTCGGCAGCGGCATCGAACTGGCAAAGGGCGTCGCCGAACGGCTCGGTATGCACAAGCGTCTGACCGTATATGCCAACTACGGTACGGCCCAGATTTGCACCCACGGCCTCGAACTCGAGTTTGTCGGTGCGCGACGCGAATCATATCACCGCGAGAGCCGCAATCCGATAGTCGAGGACGGCACATTGGATGATGACCAGCGACGCCGCGACTTCACCATCAACGCAATGGCCATCTCGCTCAATGACGGAAGCTACGGCGAGTTGGTAGACCCTTTCGACGGTGTCTCTGACCTGAAGGCCAAGCTTATACGCACGCCTCTCGACCCGGACACCACCTTCTCCGACGACCCGCTGCGCATGCTGAGGGCCATCCGCTTCGCCACACAGCTGCAATTCAGGATAGATGACGCCACATTCGAGTCAATATGCCGGAATGCCGGCCGTCTGGAGATTATCACCAAGGAGAGGATTAATGACGAGTTAGGGAAAATAATCCGTTCGCCTCGTCCCTCTGTCGGTTTTCAGCTGCTCGACAAGGCCGGACTCCTGAAGATGATAATCCCCGAGCTGTGTGAGCTCAAGGGTGTCGAGACGATGGATGGCCGCGGACATAAGGATAACTTCCTCCATACGCTGCAGGTGCTCGACAATGTGGCTGCGGTCAGCGACGACGAGTGGTTGCGCTGGGCCGCACTGCTGCATGACATCGCTAAACCGCAGGTCAAGCGTTATGACCCCAAACTGGGGTGGACATTCCATAATCACAATTTCATCGGCGAGAAGATGGTGCCCCGCATCTTCCGGCGCATGAAGATGCCGCTCAATGAGAAAATGAAGTTTGTCGCCAAGCTCGTAGGTATGCACATGCGTCCGCAGTCAGTGGCCGAAGCCGGAGTCAGCGACAGCGGCGTGCGCCGTCTGATTACAGAGGCCGGCGATGACCTTGGGGCTCTGATGACACTCTGTGAGGCTGACATCACCTCCAAGAATCCGGCCAAAGTGCGCAGGCAGCTCGACGGCTTCGCAGCCCTGCGCAAACGCATGGAGGAGATAAATGCCGCCGATGATTACCGCAACTGGAAAAATCCTGTCAACGGCAACGAACTCATGGAATACTTCGGCCTGCCGGGTTGCAAACTCCTTGCCGAACTGAAAGATGCAGTCAAGGAGGCAATTCTCGACGGCCGCGTGGACAATAACCATGATGCCGCCTGGAAATATGTTCTGCAGATAGCCGAAGAGCGTCACGAAGACCTCGAGAGGGCACGGCGAGGAGAATGGCCCGAGTAAGTCATAGGAATAGGTATTTGGTAATTGGTAATTGGGTGTACCGGTAGGGGCGCTATAAATAGACCCCGCAAACGACCATACGCCACCTACAAACCGAAAAACCCCAACCCCACCCCCCTCCACCCGTCGAGTATAAACATCGTCCCCTGCCGCCGAAAAGAGAG
>CAMWRB010000159.1 GCA_947176545.1 uncultured Porphyromonadaceae bacterium | reverse complement strand
GTATAATATTTTCAAATATACGGAAAATTGTCCGTACAAATCCTTAAACAGGATAAATTAATGAATTATAATTATTATTTTTGCAATGTATATAGAGCCAATGTTATAACTGCATCACATATAAGTAAGAATATGAATCCTGTCGGCATAAAAATCCATAAGCTGGGAATGATAGAGGAATCAGATGAAATCATTCTCAACAACTGCATGATTTTCTCGGGAGAATCGGGACTTGGCAAGAGTTATATATCCATTATCTGCCACTACATATTCTCTGTATTGCTCGATACCGAAAGAATATCGGGTTATTTCAATGCCAAAGGATTTGACCTTGATAAGCTCCATTCCGATTTTAAGAATGGCCCGTTACACATGGAGATTTCAAAGTCGGAGTTTGAGCGATGGTTGTCGGAGGATGCCATCACATGGCTCAGCTATATGGTAAAGGCTAATGTCGTCAACGGGAAAGTATCAATCAGCTTGCCCTCATCTATCCCGGACATAATACCGTTTAAGATTTCTGAGGAGATGGTCGGGATTGGTGACAATGTAGAGACCTATATCAATATCCAGGTTCCCGGATTGTCATACAAAATCAAGGATGCCAATGGTATGGCTGAGGAGTCACCGTTCGCGTACCTGTTCCGCAACTATCTGATTCAACAGATATTCGGTCATTTCAAAGACCTTTCAGAATCCTATGTTCTCCCTCCGTCACGCGGTATGATGCTGACCGAAACAGTCACTCCTCTGACCGGAATGTATGCCGAATTTCAGAAAGCGATTCAGACCATGCTGATGGCCAAGCCTAACAGACTGGAATTGCCCGACGAATTGACAGCATTGATACGCGACGTGCTGGACGGACATGTCGAGAGGCGTGAAGGTCAGTATATATATTCGACCAATGGAGCTGAAATGCCGTTGAGCGCGGCGGCTGCCTCCGTCAGGGAACTGGCATCGCTGGAGTTTCTGGTAAATAATACCGATATATCGACAATGTCTCTGATGATAGATGAGCCGGAGGCACATCTTCATCCGCTGAAGCAGCGTATGATGGCCGATATACTCTCCTGCATGGTCGAAGCCGGCAGCTTCGTGCAGATTACGACCCATAGCGATTACTTTCTGAGACGTATAAATGAGCTGGTGCTGAAGTATCAGCTGATAGAAGATTTGAAAGAAAAGGACGAATACTCACAATATGTCGCGTTGTGTGAGTATTTGCATGACAATCCCAATCTTGTGCTCGACCCATCGAAAGTATCGGCATATCTGCTGAAAAGAACGGATGATAACCGGTCTGTTGTTATCAAGCAGAATATTGATAGCGGTGTGCCTTTCTCATCATTTCATAAGGCATTGGACGACAGCCTGCGAATAAAATCAAAATTAGAGGAGCTTTTTGAGGATGCGGACGATTGAACAACTTCAGCAGATATTCGACAAGTACGCCTGTCACTGCGCCATAGGGTGCGGTGGTGCGCCCTTTATCGAGACTTCAAGAAGTGCAGACTTAAAGAAGGTGCATATTACCATATCGTCCGGAGATTTAGGCGTTCTGAAAAATCCCTTTTATAAGGGGATGACACATATAACGACCGACCGTAGCAGTCACCTTCGGGACAGTGACTCCGATGGCGTTATTTTCTATAATAACGGTGCGGACAAGCGCATTATCTTTTTGGAGTTGAAGTCGAGTCTGAGCGGAAATAACATAAAGAAAGCCACAAGTCAGCACCTGTTTACGTTTCTTAAACTGCATACCATGATGTCGTTATGTAAGGACTACGCGTTGAGCGACTATTCAATAGAGTTTCATATAGCTTGCCGCATATGTGACGAGGCCGGACTGGCATCCATCAAATCCAACCTTGTAGCGCAGGAGGAGGCCAACGATATGGACTATAAGAATTATATGTTGAAAAGTCTGTTGTACGGCCGAAACGACTGGTCTTGTGCCATCAAGGATTTGCCGGTCATGAAGCCGTTGCTTGGCGCTATGCAAGATGAGATTCTCGACAAGAGTGTCTTATTCAAGATAATGACCACCCCCGACCCTAACGACAAAGAACTGACCTACAGCCTCTGACAGAAATTTATCCTGCTGATTAAAATGGAGATGAAAAATAATATGGTATCTGTAAGTATTATAATCCCGATATATAATTGCGGCAGTTCGCTGAGGAGATGTCTGGACAGCATTATATCCCAGAAGTACGCGGACTTTGAAGTGCTACTGGTTAATGACGGCAGTACCGACGATTCGGAGCAGATATGTCTGGAATATGTCGATAAGGATGAACGTTTCAGATATTTCCCCAAGAAGAACGGTGGTGTTAGTTCAGCCAGAAATCTGGGACTCTGTCACGCTCAGGGTCAGTATATAACCTTTATTGACTCTGACGATTATATTGGACGGGACTATCTTTCTAAATTGATTAAGTATATACATCCGGATTCTCTTGTACAATGTGGTCTTAAGCGCGTCAGCGGTACTGTCGTAACCGATATAAAATGTGTGCAACATGCTCTTGCCACCTCGTCCATGACTGATATTTTAGACCATATCAGAGGATTCGCATGCAGCAAATTGTATGACCGGGCTTTAATAGAGCAACATTCAATCCGCTTTGACGAGAAGATGACTCTCGCAGAGGATTTGTGTTTTGTACTTGATTATATATATTATGCTCAGTGCGTGACGTTTATTCCTGAAAATGAATATTACTATATAGAAAATCAGCAATCCGCCTCATTCAAACTTCATAAGCCGGAGGCACTATTCAGAGCATGGAATGCGAAATGGCTGTTGATAGAACGATTAAATTCACGTGAGCAGATAGAAGAGACTACTCTCAGGAATTGGAAAAATTATATCGCGCGAGATATTTTCACATGGACGATATCCCTCGCGATATATGATTGCAAAACTCCGTTTGACAGTTCGCTACCAAAGGAATTAGCGAATCGGTACGGTCAGTATAGCGATGTACTTCAAGGAACGCATACAGGTTCTAAAGTAAAAGACCTGATATTGTCAATGATGTTAAAAAGGCAATTCAGAGCCGCCTCCATGCTAATATATTTTGTGAGTTTCAAAGTCAGGCGAAATTATAGGATAGTCAGATAGCATCAGCCTATCCAAAATATTCAAACCCCATCCTTGACAAATCTAAAGATGGGGTTTGACTATCGTGCTTTTTATAAATGTCCATTATATGAGCGGACTTATTTACGATACTTAAAGTATGAGATTATTGCCCAGCAGATAAGGTAGTAAGAAGATTTTATAGTGCCAAGCTTCTCGACATCGTGAAGCACCTTCCATTGCGGTTTAATGACCTTTTTCTTATTTCCTGTTACTGAACTTTTGCGTAGCCTGTAGTCTACGAGTATATCCTTGTTGCCGTATCCCTTTTCAATGGATTTTAGCATAGTGAGCCAGTATACGTAGTCATCCCGAAGACTGCCAAGCGCTTCGTTAAAGTATATTTTGGGCGTTTTAGTGGTGTCATATATTGCAGTTGATGGAAAGATTGGACAAGTCTTCAGTAAGCTCTTGTATGTGACACTCTCAGGGACAATAAAAGGAGTCAATATCTCTTCTTTGGTGTTTTCATCAATTCTACGATAAGAGGAGAATACCAATGGTGCGTCATTCTCTTTCATAAACTGCATCTGCTTTTCGAGAAAATCTGGATGCCATATGTCGTCAGAGTCAAGAAACGCAATATAGCGACCTTTAGCCTCCTTAAGTGCAATATTTCTTGCACCGGATGAGCCTCTATTCTCCATGCTCGCAATGAGCTTGATGCGGGGGTCTTCGGTATATTTATTTACTACATCGATTCCTGCTCCTTTGTCAGGAGAACAATCATCAACAATAATCATCTCCCAGTTTGTATACTTTTGAGCCAAGACGCTTTCTATGGTCTCGCCTACGAAAGCAGCACCTTTATACATAGGAGTGATAATGGATACTAAATCATTTTTCATTATTAAAATTTTATAAGCATATTATAATTCC